>DMZZ01000036.1:0-15923 GCA_003484805.1 Comamonadaceae bacterium
GCATTTCGGGCTTCCCGGTGTGCGACGGTGGCAAGGTGGTCGGTATCGTCACGGGCCGCGATCTGCGCTTCGAGACGCGCTACGACGTCAAGGTCCACCAGATCATGACGCCGCGCGAGAAGCTCATCACCGTCAACGAAAAGGATCACACCACGCCGGCCGAGGCCAAGGCGCTGCTCAACAAGCACAAGCTTGAGCGCATCATGGTGGTGAACGACGCCTTTGAACTCAAGGGCCTGATCACGGTGAAGGACATCACCAAGCAGACCAGCTTCCCCAATGCTGCGCGCGACGCCTCGGGCCGCCTGCGCGTGGGTGCAGCCGTGGGCGTGGGCGAGGGCACCGAAGAGCGTGTCGAAGCCCTGGTCAAGGCCGGCGTCGATGCCATCGTGGTGGACACCGCACACGGCCACAGCAAAGGGGTGATCGAGCGCGTGCGCTGGGTCAAGCAGAACTATCCGCAGGTCGATGTGATCGGCGGCAACATCGCCACCGGCGCTGCCGCTCTGGCACTGGTCGAGGCTGGTGCCGACGCGGTCAAGGTGGGCATCGGCCCCGGATCGATCTGCACCACCCGCATCGTGGCGGGCGTGGGCGTGCCGCAGATCATGGCCATCGACAACGTGGCCACGGCGCTGCGCGGCACGGGCGTGCCTTTGATTGCCGACGGCGGCGTACGCTACAGCGGCGACATCGCCAAGGCACTGGCCGCAGGCGCCAGCACCATCATGATGGGCGGCATGTTTGCGGGCACTGAAGAGGCGCCGGGTGAAGTGATCCTGTTCCAGGGCCGCAGCTACAAGAGCTACCGCGGCATGGGCTCCATCGGCGCCATGCAGCAGGGCAGTGCCGACCGCTACTTCCAGGAGTCGAGCACCGGCAACCCCAATGCCGACAAACTGGTGCCCGAAGGCATTGAAGGCCGTGTGCCCTACAAGGGCTCGATGGTTTCCATCGTGTACCAGATGGCGGGCGGCGTGCGTGCGGCCATGGGTTACTGCGGCTGTTCCACCATCGAAGAGATGAACAACAAGGCCGAGTTCGTCGAGATCACCACTGCAGGCATCCGCGAAAGCCATGTGCACGACGTGCAGATCACCAAGGAAGCGCCGAACTACCGCGCTGACTGACGCTCCCGCAATCCAGGCCCGAACCCAGACAACGGTGTTCGGGCCTTTGTCTTTTTTCACTGTCGCCCGCCATGCAACACCAGAAAATCCTCATTCTCGACTTCGGTTCGCAAGTCACCCAGCTCATCGCCCGCCGCGTGCGCGAGGCCAACGTGTACTGCGAAGTGCACCCCTGCGACGTGACGGACGACTGGGTGCGTGACTACGCGAAGGACGGTTCCCTCAAGGGCGTCATCCTGTCGGGCAGCCACGCCAGCGTGACCGAAGACACCACCGACCGCGCACCGCAGGCCGTGTTCGATCTGGGCCTGCCGGTACTGGGCATCTGCTACGGCATGCAGACCATGGCGCAGCAGCTCGGCGGCAAGGTGGAAACGGGCCACAAGCGCGAGTTCGGCTTTGCGGCCGTGCGCGCACGCGGCCACACCGCGCTGCTCAAGGACATTGCCGACTTCACCACCCCCGAAGGCCACGGCATGCTCAACGTGTGGATGAGCCACGGGGACAAGGTCACCGAGCTGCCGCCAGGCTTCAAGCTCATGGCCAGCACGGACAGCTGCCCCATCGCCGGCATGGCCGACGAGGCGCGCCGCTTCTACGCCGTGCAATTCCACCCCGAAGTCACGCATACCGTGCAAGGCAAGGCACTGCTCGAGCGCTTCGTGCTCGGCATCTGCGGCACCACGCCCGACTGGGTGATGCGCGACCACATTGCCGAGGCGGTGGCGCAGATCCGCCAGCAAGTGGGCGATGAAGAAGTGATTCTGGGCCTGTCGGGCGGCGTGGATTCGTCCGTGGCCGCAGCGCTGATCCACCGTGCCATCGGCGACCAGCTCACCTGTGTGTTTGTGGACCATGGCCTGCTGCGCCTGAACGAGGGCGNNGACCTCTTCCTGGGCAAGCTGGCGGGTGTCAGCGAGCCCGAGCAAAAGCGCAAGATCATCGGTGGCCTGTTTGTCGATGTGTTCAAGCAGGAAGCCGCCAAGCTCAAGGGCGACGGCGCCAAGGGCGCCAAGTGGCTGGCCCAGGGCACGATTTACCCCGACGTGATCGAATCGGGCGGCGCCAAGAGCAAAAAGGCCGTCACCATCAAGAGCCACCATAACGTGGGCGGCCTGCCAGAGCAGCTGGGCCTCAAGCTTTTGGAGCCCCTGCGCGACCTGTTCAAGGACGAAGTGCGCGAACTCGGCGTGGCTCTGGGCCTGCCGCCCGAGATGGTCTACCGCCACCCGTTCCCAGGCCCGGGCCTGGGCGTGCGCATCCTGGGCGAGGTGAAGAAGGAATACGCTGACCTGCTGCGCCGCGCCGACGCGATCTTCATCGAAGAGTTGCGCAACTTCGTGGATGAAGCCACCGGCAAGACCTGGTATGACCTCACCAGCCAGGCCTTCACCGTCTTCCTGCCCGTCAAGAGCGTGGGCGTGATGGGCGACGGCCGCACCTACGACTACGTGGTGGCCCTGCGCGCCGTGCAGACCAGCGACTTCATGACCGCCGACTGGGCCGAGTTGCCCTACGCCCTGCTCAAGAAGGTGTCGGGCCGCATCATCAACGAAGTGCGTGGCATCAACCGCGTGACCTACGACGTGTCGAGCAAGCCGCCCGCAACGATTGAGTGGGAATAATGCTCAGTTGTTTCAAGACGTCTGGCAGGTTCTTGAAATTCGCAGCATTCCATTGAAAATCAACAAGATATGCGTCCCGTTCAATCCAACGGGGATGCATCCGCAGCCGATGCTTTCGACGGCAACTGCCGGCTTCCAGAAGAAAAGAAAGCCCGGCATCGCCACGTCGTAAAAGACCTACACGTTGATTCGGGATCCTGGCGGTTTCCATTTTTGGCGACTATTGGAAGCTGGGGCTGCCGCTGGAGATCGTTGTAATCGCCCTATCGGTACCGATGCTGCTGATTGTCTGGCCGTTGTGTCCCTGCACCCCCGCAAGCGCATCCACCCCATCCGCGACGGTCAGACGGCGGTAAAAACCGACCAAGGCCGCAGTCTCTGAGCGCCTGCGCACCAATTCCTTGCACCTGGCGAGGGGAGGGGTGCGGCCGGGTGCGGATGATCGTCGTGCAGCGAATGGGCCCATTGGCACTTCAGCATGGTGCGGTGCACAATTATGTTTGCCCGTGATTCCAACCTAGATTGTCCATGACACGTTCCATCCGTCCAAACAAAATAGCCTCCGCTCGCGTGTCAGGCACCCAACTGCAACTGGATCTGGCCTTGCAAGGCGGCGGCTCACACGGCGCTTTTACCTGGGGCGTGCTCGACCGCCTGCTGCAAGAAGAATGGCTGGAAATAGCGGCCGTGAGTGGCACGAGTGCGGGTGCCATGAACGCGGTGGCCCTGGCGGCGGGCCTGATGAACGGCGGGCGCGAGGGTGCACGCGCCACGCTGCACCGATTTTGGCAGCGGGTGGCCGAGTTTTCGCCGTTTCACCACATTCAGAGCAGCCCCTGGGGTGGTCTGATGGGCTCGGCCACGGCCTGGATGGCCCCGTGGGTGGAGCCCTGGCAGCAAGCCGCCAATGCACTGGGCAGCCAGCTCTCACCCTATCAGCTCAACCCGCTCAACCTGAACCCGCTGCGCCAGATTTTGGTGGACACGGTCGACTTTGATCGGGTTCGCCGCTGTGACAAAACACAACTGTTCATTGCCGCGACGCAGGTGCGCACCGGTGCGCTGAAGGTGTTTGACCAGCACGACCTCACACCCGATATGGTGCTGGCGTCGGCCTGCTTGCCGCTGATGTTTCAGGCGGTTGATATTGAGGGTGAAGCCTATTGGGACGGCGGCTACGCGGGCAACCCGTCGCTCATGCCGCTGATTGCGCAAAGCGCCGCCGACGACCTGCTGCTGGTGCAGATCAACCCCATTGAGCGCAGCGAGATGCCCACCCGGGCGAGCGACATTCTGGATCGCATCAGCGAAGTGACGCTCAATGCCAGCCTGCTCAAAGAAATGCGATCCATAGCACTGCTCAAGCAGTTGATTGAGGATGAAGGCAGGCCTGGCCACCACTACCGCAACCGGCTGTTTCAGCGCGTGGAGGCACTGCGTGTGCACCTGATTGATGGCGGTGCGTCGCTCAGCTCCTTGGGTTCATCGAGCAAAACCAATACGAAGTGGGGTTTTCTGCAGCAACTCCACGGCCTGGGCCGCACCGCTGCCGACCAGTGGCTGGCCCTGCACCGTGACGACTTGGGGCAGTGCAGCAGCTTGAACCTGAAGCAGTTGCTCGCACCATGATGAGCATGACCGGCATTGTGTTGGCGCTGGTGCTGCTGATGGCGCTGGCGTACCGCGGTGTGAGCGTTTTGCTGCTGGCGCCGCTGATGGCCTTGCTGGCCACCCTGTTCAGCGCCGATGCACCGCTGCTGGCCAGCTACACGCAGGTGTTCATGCCGGCACTGGGTGGTTTTGTTATCGCATTTTTCCCGCTATTTTTGCTGGGCGCGGTGTTCGGCAAGCTCATGGAAGATTCGGGTGCGGCGCAGGTCATTGCACACACCATCGTGGCCTGGCTTGGGGCGCAACGCGCAATTCTGGCCGTGGTGCTGGCCTGTGCCGTGCTTACATACGGCGGCGTGTCGCTGTTTGTGGTGGCGTTTGCGGTGTACCCCATTGCCGCCGCTCTGTTTCGCCAGGCCGACCTGCCCAAGCGGCTGATCCCCGGCACCATTGCGCTGGGCGCCTTCACCTTCACCATGACGGCGCTGCCCGGCACGCCAGCCATACAAAACGCCATTCCGATGCCGTATTTTGGAACCACGCCGTTTGCGGCACCCGGGCTGGGCTTGATCGGTGGGGCGGTGATGCTGGTGCTGGGCACGCTGTGGCTGGTGCGCCGCGCGGCCACCGCCAAGGCGCGGGGTGAAGGCTACGGCGAGCACGACAAACCTGTTGCCCCCACCGACCCGGCCGCCGCGGGGGCACTGCCCAGCGCCACACCTGCTTTGGCAGTTGCGCCCGCCCCGGGCTTTAGCGGCGCGGCCTTCAGCCGCGCCATTGCGCCGGTGGTGCTGGTGATCGTGCTGAACTATCTGCTGGCCACCTGGCTGCTGCCCGCGCTGGACACGGCCTATCTGGCCGAGCCGCGTTTTGGTGAAACTGCCATTGGCAACGTGCGCGGCCTTTGGGCCGTGATGGTGGCGCTGGCAGCGGCCATTGTGTTGCAGGTGGTGTTGCAACGCCCGCACCTGCCACGCCTGCGCCATACGCTGGAGCAAGGTGCCAGCGGCTCGGTGATGCCGCTGCTCAACACCGCGTCGCAGGTGGGCTTTGGAGCGGTCATTGCGTCGCTGGCGGGCTTTGCCATCATCCGCGACGCGGTGCTGACCATCGCACCGGGCAACCCGCTGGTGTCGGTGTCGATCGCGGTCAATATATTGGCTGGCATCACCGGCTCTGCCTCGGGCGGCATGAGCATTGCCCTGCAAACGCTGGGCGACACCTGGCTGGCTATGGGGCAGGCAGCCGGCATTGCGCCTGAACTGCTCCACCGCGTGACCGCCATAGCCACCGGCGGCCTGGATGCACTGCCCCACAACGGCGCGGTCATCACGCTGCTGGGCATTTGCGGCCTGAGCCACCGCCAGGCCTACGCCGACATTTTTGTGGTGGCCGTGGCCATTCCGGTGCTGGCACTGGTGACGGTGGTGTTGCTGGGCAGCGCGTTCGGCTCGTTTTGAATGTCCAGGCGCGCAGCCTCTCAGGCAGCGCCAGGTCGGTGATCTCATCGACCGGCGGCTTGTCGACATCGACTATCGTCCCATCGGATATTGGAACGAGACTACCCAAGAGAAAACTTGTTGAAGAAGGCGGCATTCATGAAAAAGAGATCATCCATACCGCGCAGCCCCAATGCAGCCAAGGCGCCCAAAGAGCCGAAGTTCTCCCGAACTCACGCCCCGGCGGAGATGACGCCGGTCGAGTGGCAACGGGCATTGCGTCGTCAGTTTGGGCGCGAGCAGGCGTTCGATTTGGAAAACATCGGCGCGGAGCCGATTTTTTCCGAGTTTCGCGTCAGCAATCCCCAGTCAAAAAGCGCCTATCGCGTGGCGATTCGCGGCAAGCTGCCGGGCGATAACTTCTGCTCATGTCCGGATTACGCCACCAATGAACTGGGCACCTGCAAACACATCGAATTCGCCCTCGCCACGCTGGAGAAAAAGCGCGGCGCCAAGTCGGCCTTCGCGCGTGGCTATCACCCGCCGTTTTCCGAGCTGTATCTGCGCAACGATGGCGCGAGAGCCATCCATTTTCGCACCGGGGCTGATTGCCCGCCCTCGGTATTGAAAGCCGCCGGACGGCTGTTCGATGGCACGCGTGGGTGGGTATTGCCGCAGGAGAAATTCGTCGAGCTGGAGCAATTTCTCTTGGCTGTAGCCACAAGCGGGCATGAATTGCGTGCCTATGACGATGCACTGGACTATGTTGCCGGGCGGCGGGATGCCGAGCGGCGGGCCGCTGCGCTCGACAGCATCTTTTCGCGCGGCAGCGCCGACCCCTTGCTCAAGAAACTGCTCAAGGTGCCTCTTTATCCTTACCAGGCTGAAGGGGCGCTGTTTGCCATGCGGGCGGGCCGGGCACTGATCGGCGACGAGATGGGCTTGGGGAAAACCATTCAGGCCATCGCCGCCGCCGAAATTCTGGTGCGGCATTTCGGCGGTTCGAGGGTGTTGGTGATTTGCCCGACCTCGCTCAAGTACCAGTGGCAAAGCGAAATCAAGCGCTTTTCCGGCCGTGATTCTTTCGTCATCGCTGGGGGCCGTGCGCAGCGGCAGAAGGATTTCGCCCGCGATGACTTCTGCAAAATCACCAATTTCGAAAAGCTTCAGCCCGATCTTGACCTGATCGCTGCCTGGTCGCCGGATCTGGTGATCGTCGACGAGGCGCAACGGGTGAAAAACTGGAACACCATCGCCGCCCGTGCGCTCAAGCGCATCGACAGTCCCTATGCCGTCGTGCTCACCGGCACGCCGCTGGAGAACAAACTGGAGGAATTGATCTCCATCGTCCAGTTCGTCGACCAGCATCGTCTCGGGCCGACCTGGAAACTGTTGCACGAGCATCAGGTCAAGGACGAGGCAGGGCGCGTCACCGGCTATATCGGCCTGGAAAAGATCGGCCAGACCCTGGCGCCGGTCATGATGCGCCGCCGCAAATCCGAAGTGCTGACGCAGTTGCCCGAGCGTACCGACCAGAATCTGCTGGTGCCGATGACCGAATTGCAGATGACTTACCACCAGGAAAACGCGGAGATCGTCACCAAGATCGTCCAGCGCTGGCGCAAGATGAAATTCCTTTCGGACAAGGATCAACGGCGACTGACCTGCGCCTTGCAAAACATGCGCATGTCCTGCAACAGCTCCTATCTGCTCGACCAGGAAACCGATCACGGCGTCAAGGCCGACGAACTGGCGGCACTGTTCGATGACCTGTTCGGACAACCGGACGCCAAAGCCGTGGTGTTCAGTCAATGGACGCGCACCCAAGACATCGTGATCCGGCGTCTGCAAGCACGCGGTATCGGCTACGTCAGCTTTCACGGCGGCATCCCTTCGGAGAAGCGCCCGGCGTTGGTGGAGCGCTTCCGCGACGATCCCGACTGCCGCGTGTTCCTCTCGACCGACGCCGGTGCGACGGGACTGAATCTGCAACACGCTTCAACCCTCGTGAATATGGATTTGCCGTGGAACCCGGCGCTGCTCGAACAGCGCATTGCCCGAATTCACCGCATGGGCCAGAAACGGCCGGTGCAGATCGTCAATTTCATCGCCAAGGGCACGATCGAGGAGGGGATGCTCTCGGTGCTGGCCTTCAAGCGATCGCTATCGGCGGGCATTCTCGATGGCGGCACGGGCGAGATAGCGCTGGGCGGTTCGCGCCTCACCCGTTTCATGAAGGATGTCGAGAAAGTTACCGGCCAAATGGGCGAAGGCGAGACCATGACGCCCGCCGAAGAGGCTGCTGGCGTGATGGCTGCGAGCGAAGCGCCACCCGTGCCGCAAGCCAATGTGGAGACAGAACTCGGCGTTGATGGGGCAGCCCTATCGGAGTCGGTGAGTGCAGCGTCTCAGGACCATGGCACGCACAGTGAATCCGATCCCTGGCAAGCATTGGCACAGCTGGGCTCTCAACTGGTTGCGGCCCTCGGAGCGGCGAGCAATCCCGCTGCTCCCGCGCACCCCTGGATCGAGCGCCATCCAGAAACAGGGGCGCAAAGTCTGAAACTCCCTCTGCCTAGGCCGGAAACGGCAGGAAAAATTGCCGATGTGCTTTCAATGCTGGCGAACACCTTGCGGGGACAGCGCCCATGACCAAGACCAACCGCCGTGCAGCCAGTCGCTTTTGACCGGCGCCGGTGTTGGTTTCAACCGCCCTGAATGGTCATTTTGTCATCGCCCGAAAAACCGAATGAGCACCATGCATTCGCCTGACGACGGCACACCACTGCACAGCCCGTGGCAGGTGTTCTGGATCTTCCTGCGCCTGGGGCTGACCTCGTTTGGCGGCCCGGTAGCGCACCTAGGCTATTTTCGCGACGAGTTTGTGCAGCGCCGCCAGTGGCTGACCGAGCGCAGCTATGCCGACCTGGTGGCGCTGTGCCAGTTCCTGCCCGGCCCGGCCAGCAGCCAGGTGGGCATGGCGCTGGGGCTGCTGCGCGCGGGCCTGCCCGGCGCACTGGCGGCGTGGCTGGGGTTCACGTTGCCCTCGGCCCTGGCGCTGACCGTGTTCGGCCTGGGGCTGGCATCCGGCACCACGATTTTGAGCGCGGGCGCGCTGCATGGCCTCAAGGTAGTGGCCGTGGCCGTGGTGGCGCAGGCGGTCTGGGGCATGGCGCGAAGCCTGTGCGTGGGCTGGGCGCGGGCCACGCTGATGCTGCTGGCGGCCTGCGCCGTGCTGTGGTGGCCGGGCGTGTGGGCGCAGGTGGGCGTGATGCTGGCCGCTGGCGCGGCGGGCTGGTGGCTGTTTGGGCGGGGTGGGGCAGCGGTGCCCACCAACGCACCAAGCCTGGCCGACGATGGGCTGCAGGTGCCCGTGCGGCGGCGCACCGGGGCTGCGCTGCTGTTGCTGTTTTCCGCATTACTGGTGTTGCTGCCGCTGGCCGTGCAGCTGTGGCCGGGCGCGCTGCTGGCCCTGTTCGATGCGTTCTACCGCGTGGGTGCCCTGGTGTTCGGGGGCGGCCATGTGATGCTGCCGCTATTGCAGGCGGTGGTGGTGCCGCCGGGCTGGGTGTCGGCCGATACCTTTTTGGCGGGCTATGGTGCCACGCAGGCCGTGCCGGGGCCGCTGTTCACTTTCGCGGCTTTTCTGGGCGCTGCCATGGCGCCTTGGCCGGGTGGCTGGCTCGGGGCGCTGGTCTGTCTGGTGGCGATCTTTGTGCCCTCGTTTCTGCTGGTGGTGGGCGCGTTGCCGTTCTGGGAGCGGCTGCGCCGCAATGCCCACGCACAGGCTGCGCTGGCGGGCGTGAACGCTGCCGTGGTGGGACTGTTGCTGGCGGCGCTGGTCCACCCGGTGGGCACCAGCGCCATTCTGGGCGCGGCAGATGTCGGGCTGGCGCTGTTGGCCTTTGTGGCGCTGGTGGTCTGGCGCGTGCCGCCCTGGGCCGTGGTGCTGGCCAGCGGTGTGGGCGGCGCCATACTGGCGCACATGGCATAGATTTTGAATGAAAATGGCCTGTAGCGCTTGATGGGTAAGCGCGAGCAGCTATCAAATCAATAGTATTCAAGCTCCGGCACCTTGTGCCAAGGGTATTTGCATCTTGAACTCTCCTGTCTTCAACGCCCTGGTGCCGGTGGTCCTGTTCATCGCCATGGGCTTTTTCGTGGGCCGCCGCGGCTGGATCCGGGCAGCGGCCGTCAAGGACCTGTCCAACCTCGTGTTCATGGTGCTCACGCCGGCGCTGCTGTTTCGCACCATGAGCGCGGTGCATGTGCAAGACCTCGATTTCGGCCCCATCGTCATTTATTTCGCGGCGGCGGGGCTGGTGTTTAGCGCCACGCTGGTGGTGTATGGCTTTTCCAGTCTGGCGGCGGCACGGGCGCTGGCCCACACGTTCAGCAACAACGTCATGATCGGCGTGCCGCTGGTGGGGCTGGCGTTTGGCCAGCAGGGGCTGGTGACGCTGTTCACGCTGATTTCGGTGCATTCGCTGATTCTGCTGACCTCGGCCACGGTCGTATTCGAGCTGGCCGTGGCGCGCGAGCACCGGGGCCGCGCCGGGCATGCGCCAGTGCCTCTGTGGCGCACGGTGCTGCAGGCGGTGCGCAACGGCATCGTGCACCCGGTGCCGCTGCCCATCATCGTGGGCCTGCTGTTCGCGCAGACCGGGCTGGTGTTGCCGCAGGTGGTCGACAAGCCTCTGCAGTTGCTGGGCCAGGCGCTGGGGCCGCTGGCGTTGCTGCTGGTTGGGGTCACGTTGGCGTTTTCCACCGTGGGCACGCATTTCAAGGCGGCGCTGCGCATCTCGGTGGTGAAGAACCTCGCGCTGCCGCTGGTCATGGCGGCGCTGGGCTGGGCGGCGGGGCTATCGGGCCTGCCGCTGGCGGTGATGATCGTGGCGGCCTCGCTGCCGGTGGGCGCCAATGTGTTTCTGTTTGCCCAGCGCTATGAGGTGGCGCAGGACGAGGTGACGGCCAGCGTGGCCGTGTCCACGGCGCTGGGGCTGGTCACCGTGCCGGTGGTGCTGATGCTGGTGGCGCGCTACGTCACGGCCTGATGGCCGACAGCCCTGCGCGGTGGCCGTGCGGTCGTTTCAGGGCGCCAGCCGCTCGCGCACCCAGTCGCCACCTTCCTGCCGGTAGCGCAGGCGATCGTGCAGGCGACTCTTGCGCCCCTGCCAGAACTCCCACTGCTCGGGCCTCAGGCGGTAGCCGCCCCAGTGCGGCGGGCGCGGCGGGTTGAGCAGAAACTGCGCGCCGTATTTGGCAGCATTGGCCACCAGAACGCCCCGGCCCGGGATGACCTGGCTCTGCGGGCTGGCCCAGGCGCCGATGCGCGAGTCGAGCGGGCGGCTGGCAAAGTATTCGTCGCTCTCGGCCTCGCTCACTTTTTCGACAACGCCCTCGATGCGCACCACGCGTTCGAGCTCCACCCAGTGGAACTGCAGCGCGGCATAGGGGTTGCCCGCGAGCTGGCGGCCCTTGCGGCTCTCATAGTTGGTGAACCAGACAATGCCCTGGGCGTCGTAGCCTTTGATGAGCACGATGCGGGTGCTCGGCCGCAGGTCGCTGCCCACGGTGGCCACGGTCATGGCGTTGGGTTCGGGCACCTGCGAGCGGATGGCTTCCTGGAGCCACTGGTCAAACTGCTGCAGCGGGTCGGCGTGCGAGGCGTCTTCGTTGAGTTCGGCGCGCTCGTAGCTCTTGCGCAGGTCGGCGATGGAAGGGGTGGGGCTGCTCATGGCTGCCATTGTGCCCGCGCCGCAGGTCCATTACAGACCGCGCGAGAGTTTCAGCAGGCGTCCCAGGGCCCGGTCATGAATACCGACGTCGCGCAGGCCGTGGTAGGTGTCGTGGGCATAGTCGTGCGTGCTTCCGTAGCGGCCACTGGCCTGCAGGAAGATGCGACGGTATTCGTCGGGGTGCAATTCGCCCGTGTAGTTGGGACTGCTGCGCGAGAGCGTGAATGCCAGCGCACGCACCGTGCCCTGCGGGGTGTGGCAGGGCAGCCAGCGCGGGTCGTACACGCCCGTGGGCATTTCGCGCTGCCACAGGTTCACCATCACCTGGTGGGCNNCATTCGGGCGTGCCCCGGTTGACGCGGCTCCACATCTTGAGTGCGCGGTGCCAGCCATGGACGCGGGCAGGGCGCTGCTCGGCAAATTCGAAGTCGGGCCGCCAGATCAATGACGCGTAGCCGAAGATCCACAGGTCGCTGTGGCCCCCCCAATCGCGCAGGGCCTGTTCCAGCATGGGCGCGGGGTCGCGGGAGGGGGCGTTAAGAAGGGGCATGCCAGGCTCTAGAATGAAGGGTTTTCCCGCCCACCATTATTTACGGAGTTTTTCCCCATGTCTTTCAGCAGTTCCGATGACGACAGCCAGCAACGCTTTGCCCTGGGCTTTCTGTTTGCCCTGATTGCCCTGGTGGTTACCACCGTGGTGGGCGCGGTCGTCTATTACCGCGGTGCGGCTGTGGCCCCTGCGGTGGCTGCGGCACCTGCGGTGGCAGCTCCGGCCCCTGTCGCCGAGGATGCCGCCAGCGTGCGCGTCGAGGATGGCGTGGTGAAGTTCTTCTTTGCCCCCGGCAAGGCCGACCTGGCTGCCGGTGCCAACGATGCCCTGGCCGATATCGTCAAGGGAGTGGCCGAAGGCAAGAAGGCCGTGGTGTCGGGCTTCCACGACGCCACGGGCGATGCCGCGCAGAACGCCGAGCTGGCCAAGAACCGTGCCCTGGCCGTGCGCGAAGCTCTCAAGGCCCTGGGCGTGGCCGAAGACCGCATCGAACTGAAAAAGCCGGAAGAAACCCAGGCCAGTGGCAGCAATGCCGAGGCGCGCCGCGTGGAAGTGGCCCTCTCCGGCGCCTGATCCTTTTCGCTGCACGCACCACGGCGTTGCCGGGCAGATGCCCGCAACGCCGTTTTTTCATGGCGGGTGCGGGGCTGCATGCGGCCTTGCCTTGGGTCAAGTCGGCACCGGCCTGCCTTGGTACACTGGCGCCCGATTTTGTAGCAAGAAGTATCAAGACCGCTTGGTGCATTCGACTGCAGCGCCTGCCATGCACCACCACACCATTTTTGATACGCCGGTCGTCAACACCCTGTTGCGTGGGCTGTCCATCGCGATTCTCCGGGTCACGGGCTGGAAGGTCGAAGGCCGGCTTCCGCCGCATGCTGCCAAGAGCGTGCTGATCGCTGCGCCCCACACCAGCAACTGGGACCTGCCCTACACCCTCATGCTGGCCTTTGTGCTGCGTCTGCGTGTGTACTGGATGGGCAAGCAGAGCATCTTCCGCTGGCCCTTCGGCGGCCTGATGCGCTGGCTGGGCGGCATTCCGGTCAACCGGGGCCAGGCCAGCAACCTGGTGGCCCTGTCGGCCCAGGCCATGCGCGACGCCGACGGCCCCATGCAGCTCATCGTGCCGCCCGAGGGCACGCGTGGCAAGACACGGCACTGGAAGACAGGCTTTTATTTCATCGCCCAGCAGGCGGGCGTGCCCATCGTGCTGGCCTTTGTGGACTACGAGCGCAAGGTCGGCGGTCTGGGGCCGCTGTTCGAGCTTACGGGCGATGTGGAGGCCGACATGGCCGCCATCAAGGCGTTCTACGCGCCCATCAAGGGCAAGAACGCAGACCATTCGATATTGGATAAAAATCGGCTCTAGCGCTTACCCATCAAGCGCTTACAGCTATTGAAAATATAGCTTTTTGTGTTTGGCGAGCGGCGCATGCCACTGGCATGGCCCAGGCCAGCGACCACCTCGCAAGGGCCGCCCCGCCGCGCTGGTGGCGTCCCCTTGCCCGCAGCGCGTAGCGATGCTAGAGCGGGGGGAAGGCGCGCAGCGCCACAGGTGGGTGTTACCCCACACTCCGCCGGTCGATCTTGCGGCTGAGCACGATGCTGGTCTGCGTGCGGTGCACGCCTTCCATCTGGCCGATCTGGTCGAGCAGGGCGTCAAGCCGTTCGTGGCTCGGGCAGCGCAGGAACACCAGGTAGTCGAACTGGCCGCTCACGGCCGACACTTCCTCCACTTCGGGCATGGCGCCCAGCGCGCGCAGCACGGCAGGCGCCGTCTGCGGCAGCACGCTGAGGCTGCACCAGGCGCGCACGGCGGCGCTGTCCATGCGCGTGCCCAGGCGCACGCCGTAGCCGGCCACCACGCCGTCGCGCTCCAGCCTTGCGATGCGCGAGACCACGGTGGTGCGCGCCAGTCCCAGGCGCCGTGCCAGGGTGGCGGTGCTCTCGCGCGCGTTGGCCTGCAGCAGGCTCAGGAGCTGGCGGTCGGTGTCGTCCAGGGCGTGGATCATGGTGCGTCCATCAGTTTCGCCGAAATGACGAATATTAGTGCTTTATTCGTCGATTTGCACGCTACACATTGACACGGCAACGGCCTAACATTTCCATGGGCCGCATGACGGCCGAACCCAACGACAACGAGGAGACACACCATGACCACCCCCCGCCGTTCCATCACCATCCTGGGCGCCGGCCACATCGGCTTTGCCATGGCCCTGCTGCTTGCCCGCAGCGGCGACTACGACGTGCTCGTGGCCGACCGCGACCCGCAGCGCCTGTCCGCCGTGGCGGCGCTGGGTCTGACCACGCTCGTCACCACCGACGATGCTTCGCTGCGCCCGGCCATCGAAGGGCGCTTCGCCGTGCTGAACGCGCTGCCGTTCCACTGCGCCGTGGGCGTGGCCACGCTGTGCGCCCGGGCTGGCGTGCACTATTTCGACCTGACCGAGGACGTGCAGAGCACCCAGGCCATCCGCGCGCTGGCCGATGGCGCGCGCAGCGTGCTCATGCCGCAGTGCGGCCTCGCCCCGGGCTTCATCGGCATCGTGGGGAACGACCTGGCACGCCGCTTCGACGAACTGCACAGCCTGCGCATGCGCGTGGGGGCGCTGCCGCGCTACCCGCAGGGCGCCCTGCGCTACAACCTGACGTGGAGCACCGAGGGCCTGATCAACGAATACTGCAACCCCTGCGAGGCCATCGTGGACGGTGCGCCCACCACCGTGCCCGCGCTCGAAGGGCTGGAGACTTTCGCGCTCGACGGTGTGGAGTACGAGGCCTTCAACACGTCGGGCGGCCTGGGCACGCTCACCGAAACACTGGCGGGCAAGGCCCGGCAGGTGGACTACAAGTCGATCCGCTACCCGGGCCACTGCGCCATCCTGAAGCTGCTGCTCAACGACCTGCGCCTGCGTGACCGGCGCGACCTGCTCAAGGACATCTTCGAGGCCGCCATTCCGACCACCGAGCAGGACGTGATCGTCGTGTTCGCCAGCAGCACCGGCCTGCGTGATGGGCATCTGGTGCAGGACTCGTATTCGGCGCGCATCGTGGGCACCGAGGTGGCGGGCCACCGGCTCAGCGCCATTCAACTCACCACGGCGGCGGGCATCTGCACGGCGCTGGACCTGGTGGCGCACGGCCGGCTGCCGCAGGCGGGTTTTGTGGGGCAGGAGCAGGTGGCGCTGGCCGACTTCCTGGGCAACCGCTTTGGCTGCGTGTACGGCGCGCAGCCCCACGAGAACGCACTGGTGTGCGACGTGGGCTGCGTTTGATTACATGCCGAGCGACCGGAGCAGGTCGTCGGTGTCTGACGAGGAGGCTGCAGGCGCCGGGGCCGGCTCGGCGGCCTGCAGGTGCGCCTGGGCGATCAGCGCATCGGGGTCGGGCACTTCCTGGGGCGCGAAGTCGTAGAGCTTGACGAACTCCGTCTTGTCGATGGCCAGCTCCAGGTAAAAAATGTTGTTGGCGCCGGTGTAGAAGGTCACGCGCCGGGCCTCGGGCTGGTCGAGGTTGGCGTCCACGCTGAGCATCACCTGCTTGTTCAGCACCAGCATCTTGGGCTGGTTCTGGGTGATGTGGGTGTGCAGCTCGCGGTGCACCTTGCCGGTGAAGTCGCCCACCACCTGGTTCATCAGCTCGCCCATCACGTTGCTGACCTCGTCAGCCGTGTAGGAGCTGGCCAGGTCGCTCTTGGACATGCCCATGTTGAGCAGGTAGTTGGAATACAGCTCCATCGCCGCCTGGGCCGAGAAGTTGATGATGACCAGGCCCGAGAAGCCGCCGTCGAACAGCAAGAAGCAGCCGATGTCGGGCTTGAGGCAGGTGCG
>DMZZ01000280.1:0-4528 GCA_003484805.1 Comamonadaceae bacterium
CCGGCGCTGCCAGACGGCGGCAAAGAAGCCGTCGGTCTGGTGGCGGTGGGGCCACAGGCGCAGGTAGTGGCTGCCGCTCTCGCCGCCGCTGCACAGACTGGCGGCCTCGGGCACCTTGAGTTGCGCCAGCAGTTCACCGGCGTCAAGCGGCGTGAAATCAGGGTGCGCCGCCGAAAACGCCTCGGCAATGGCCTCGTTCTCCTGCGGGAGCACGCTGCAGGTGGCGTACACCAGGCGCCCACCGGGTTTGAGCAGGCGCGCCGCACTGGCCAGGATGGCCGCCTGCTTGACCACCAGTTCCTCCAGCGCCTGGGGCGTCTGGCGCCATTTCAGGTCGGGATTGCGGCGCAGGGTACCCAGGCCCGAGCACGGCGCATCGACCAGCACGCGGTCGATCTTGCCCGCCAGGCGCTTGACGCGCTCGTCGCGCTCGTGCGCCAAGGCGGCGGGGTGCACGTTCGACAGCCCGCTGCGCGCCAGCCGGGGCTTGAGCGCGTCGAGCCGGTGCGCCGCCACGTCGAAGGCGTACAGCCGCCCGGTGCTGCGCATGGCCGCGCCGATGGCCAGGGTCTTGCCGCCCGCGCCGGCGCAGAAGTCCACGACCATCTCGCCGCGCTTGGCATCGAGCAGCAGGGCCAGCAGCTGCGAGCCTTCGTCCTGCACCTCGATGGCGCCACGCACGAAGGCTGGCAGCTTGGCCAGCGCGGGCTTGCCCACCGCGCGCAGGCCCCAGGGGGAATACGGTGTTGCTTCTGTTTTGATAGCTGCTTGCGCAAGCTCCTTCTGCACTTCAGGCCGTTTTTCCTTTAAAACGTTGACGCGCAGATCCAGCGGTGCGCTGCTGGAAAGGGCCTGCACCAGGGGCCAGAAGTCGCTTCCGAGCTGCTCCTTGAGCGGCTGGGCCAGCCACTCGGGCAGGTTGTGGCGGTGGCGTTCGAGCAGGTCGCCCTCCTGCACGGCGTCGCATTGCTCCAGCCATTGTTTCTCGCGGTCGTTCAGGGCCGCCTGCAGGAAGTCGCGCGGGCCGTGCACGGCCTTCGGGTTGCTGCGCCGGGCTTCCTCGTCCTGCCAGTGGGCAAAGCCCAGGATGGCCAGGCGCCGCTCCTTGGGGCCGAAGCCCGAGGGCGCCATGTGGTCGAACAGCAGCTTCTTGCGCAGCACGGTGTAGACGGTCTCGGCCAGGGCCGCGCGCTCGCGCTGGCCCAGACCCCGGTGGTCGCGGAAAAAACGAGACACCACGGCGTCGGCCGGGTGTTCAAAGGTGAGGGTGAGCCTGACGAGTTCGGAGCAGGCTTCCAGAAGGGCGTTGGGATGCATGGGGCGATTGTCCCACCCTTGCCTCCTCCCGGCACCGGCCGGGGCGGAATCAGCGCACGAACACAGGGTCCGCAGCGTGGCGCCGGATGTCGTCCAGCGTCGGCGATTCGCCTGCCCACACCAGCACCGGGCCCGGCAGGCTGAGCTGGCGCTCCAGGCGGCGGCACAGGTCGAAGCGTTCCTCATCGTCCAGCCCGGGCAGTTCGACGAACAGCAGATAGGCCCGGCGCCGGGAAAACTCGCGCAGGTGCTTGCGCACCAGCCAGGCCTGCGCCACAGGCAGGTAGCGGATCAGTTCGGCCTGCAGTTCGGCCTGCTCGAAGGCGCTGAGGTCGTGCCGGGTGACACGGCTGAAGAACGGCGAGCCCGACAACTCTTCCCAGGCGCGATCCTCGGCCTCCTGGGCGCGCTCCAGGCGCTTGCGCCACTGTTTGAAGGCGGCGGCGTCGTGCTCCATGCCGGGCCGGGGTGTCTCGAGTTCGGCCAGCGCGGCGCGGGCGGTCCACCAGCGCTCGGCGTCGTCGGCGTCCCACAGGCGCTGCAGGCATTGCAGCCGGGCCTCGCGATCATCCTCGGGCAGACACTGCACCAGCCCACGCAGGGCCCCCGGGTGCTCGGCGCTGCGCTCCAGGGCCAGTTCGTAAAGCGGACGAACCGCAGCACGCGGGTCGAGGTGGCGCTTCAAGCGGGCCAGTTCCACCAGCGCACTGGCATTGTTCTGCGCCATACCGGCGCTGAGCACCTGCACACGCTCGCGCACGCGGGTCAGCCAAGCGTGGTGCAGTTTCCACTCGCTGGCGTGGTCACGGCACCACTGTTTGTCGAATCGGGCCAGCCATTCCTTGGCATCCGAGCCCAGCAGGTCGAGCGCGCCCCCACGCGACCAGTCGGGCAGGATGGGCGGCGTGTCCAGCGCCTCGATACGGTCCCGCAGACCGGGGTGAGTGTCGTCCACGCTGCTGATGCGCCTGAGTGCCTGGCGCAGCGCGTCGTTGGCAAACGTCGCGTCAGGCATGCGTGCCAGGCGACGCCGCATGGAACCATAGGGCCCCACAGGCAAGGGACGGTCGGCCGCCTTGCTCCAGTGGCGCGCCCAGAACTCGGTCTGCAGCCAGGCGCCACGCACCTCGATCTCGGTCAGCGCCGCTGCCGCCACATCGCGGCCCAGGAGCTTCCCGGCGATGCGATCGGCCTCGTACTCGTCCTGGCGCGCCAGGGCAAAAGTCTTGGCCGCAAAGCGCGGGAAATACCAGCGCATGAACGCCTGCGTGGCCAAAGCCACAGGACCGGTATCGTCCCGCAGGCCCTGATGCAGGCGCATCCAGGCCAGGCGGGTGCGGTAGATCCAGGCGGCAAATCGGCCATGGTCGCCGCGCAGGTGGCCGTATTCGTGCGCCAGCACCGCCAGGAAGCGCGGCCGGTCCAGCGCCATGAGCAGCGGCAGGCCGATGGTGAGGTGGTTGACCGCGCCGCCCAGCAGACCGTAGCGGGGCAACTGCTGGATGCTGGCGTTGAATTCGTCGTTCAGATAGACGCGGTGGATCGGTGGCCCCTTGATCTTGCGCCGGATGCGTTCGAGCGCATCGAACAGGGCAGGCGCATCCACCGCAGTGATCTCGGCGCCGCCCGGCGCATCCAGCCGCACCCAGAGGGCGCGCAGGCTGGTCCAGAACAGCGCCAGAGCCGTCAGCAGCAGCAGAACCAGCCCCAGGCGCCAGCGCCCTTGCAGCAGCTGCGGCACCACCCAAGCCACCAGCGCCGCGCCCAACACCAGGCAGCCCAGTACCCAGGCGTAGCCCAGGGCCGCGAAAGCGGCTACGCTGCGCCGGTACGCACGGCTGTTCTCGGCACTGGCATGCTCGCTCAGGCGCACCAGGTGCACAAAATCTGCCTGCTCCACGGATGTCCCCCGGATGTTCTTGTGAGCGCCATCCTACCTATGAACGACGATCTGCCCCCGATCATCCCTACGCCGCCGGGTCTTTGCCGGCACTACAAAGGCTTTCTCTACGAGGTGCTGGACACCGCCCGCCACAGCGAAACACGGGAATCCATGACCGTCTACCGCGCCCTGTACGGTGAACGTGGACTGTGGGTGCGGCCCACCGCCATGTTCGAGGAAATGGTGCTGGTCGATGGCGTGCCACGCCCCCGCTTCGAGCGATTGCCAGAAAAAATGAATGAAAACAGCCTTTAGCGCAATACCAACGGGCGCTGATAGCTATATTTATTGCAGCAACCGAGCCACCGCCCGCGGATAGATCAGATGCTCCTGCGTCAGCACGCGTGCCGCCAGCATCTCGGCCGTGTCGCCCGCCAGCACCGGCACCACGGCCTGCTCGACGATGGGGCCGACATCCAGCTCCGCCGTGACCTGGTGCACCGTGCAGCCGACGAACCGGCAACCGGCATCGATGGCACGCTGGTGCGTGTGCAACCCCGTAAAGGCGGGCAGCAACGACGGGTGAATGTTCACCAGCCGCCCCGCATAGTGCGCCACGAAGCCGGGCGTGAGGATGCGCATGAAACCCGCCAGCACCACCAGCGCGGGACTGTGGCGGTCGATCACGGCGGCCAGTTCGGTGTCGAACGCTTCACGGCTGGGGAACTGCTTGTGGTCCAGCACCTCGGTGGCAATGCCCTGCTCGCGCGCGAACCGCAGCCCGCCAGCATCCATCTTGTTGCTCACCACCGCCGCCACGCGCGCGCCCAGGCGCCGCTCCCAATGCTCCTGCTGCGCGGCTTTCACGATGGCCGCCATGTTGGAGCCGCCGCCGGAGATCAAAATCACGATGTTCTTCATTTGCCTCAATTATCCAGGAGGCAAGGAGGCAGTCGGGCTTGCGTATGGCTCTGCGCCGTCGCCTGGGGCTGCCAGGCAAGGCGCGGGCGAGACCGTGTGGCCGGGCCACACAACGAGTCCGCAACGCAGCATGGCCGCCCCAGGCGACGGCCCGAAGGGTTGTGCGACAGAGCACGCAGGCGGTGTTGTCCATGCTCGCTGCGCGCCAGCGCAGCTTGCGCTGGACGCCTTGCCTGCATACTCTGTCGCACAACGCAGAACCATACGCAAGCCCGACTGCCTCCTCACCATGCCCTTCGACCCCACCACCCGCCCCCTGACCGCCAACGAAGCCCGCGTGCTGGCCACACTGATGGAAAAGGCCCGTACCGTGCCCGACAGCTACCCGCTCACGCTCAACGCCGTGGT
>DMZZ01000159.1:0-16919 GCA_003484805.1 Comamonadaceae bacterium
CTCACCGGCTTTGCCTGCCGCTGCGGCGTGGTGCATTTCGACATGAGCAAGTCCGGCGCCCGGCTGGCGTGGGAGTTCTTTCACCCCGAGGCGCCGCTGCCCGACCTGGTGCGCCATGTGGAAGACCGCGACATCTGGGCCTGGCAGTACCCCGAGAGCGCGCCTTATCTGGCCGCGCTGGACATGGAGCCGCAAGACTTCGCCCGTTGGCAAGAGATTGCCGCCTTCAGCCCCGCGCAGCGGGCCGCCTTCATGGCGCGCGGCGCTGCCATGGACGAGAAATACCGCAAGCTGTGCACCGATTTGGCAGAAAACGCCCAGTCGGTGGTCTTCAACGGCATCTCCGGCCTGATGGTGAATGTGCCCGGCGTGTTCCACAGCCTGGTGGGCGACCTGCTGGCGCGCCAGTCGGGCACGTTTGGCCTGATGTGGAGTGCGGGCGCCAAGGGCGTGAAAGTGGGCTTGCGCTCGCGCAGTGGATTCAATTGCATCCCCTTGGCCGAAAGCATGGGCGGCGGCGGCCACGCGCAGGCCTGCGGCTTCAAAATGGGTGTGGCGCGCCTGCCCGAGCTGCTCAGTGGCGTATTCAACGCCGCGCCGCCCGCCGCGGACTGACAGCGCGCCGCCAGTGTTCAGGCTGTGGCCAATACCTGCGCCACAAACCCCCGGAACCAGGCCAGCGCCGGGGCCTCGGTGCGGCCTTGCAGCGTGATGTAGGCAAAGTGCGCCTGCGCCTGTAAGGGCGGCTGCAAGTGCAGCTGTACCAGCCGCCCGGCCTGCAGCCCTTCGCGCGCGGCTGCCAAAATGCCCAAATACACCGCCAGCGAGCGCTCTACGGTCGCTATCAGGCTGGCCACTTCTTCGCCTTGCAGCGTGACCATGCGCTGCGGATCTGCGGCGCTGCCGTATTGCGCCACCAGCAGGCGCACGATTTCATCTGACAGCGGGATGCAGGCCACCGGGTAGTGCAGTACATCGCTGATGCTCACGCGCGGCAGTTGCAGCAGCGGGTGGCCTGCGCGGCAGACAAACCCCCCCGGCAGGTAGCCCAGCGACGTGAGGTGTAGATCGGGCGCGGGCGGCACGCTGTAGGCATCGACCACCAGCGCATCCAGCTGGCGTGCGCGCAGTTGCAGCAGCTGCAGCTCGGTGGGGCCGCGCGTGATGGCCACGTGCAGGTCGGGGTGCTGCTCGGCGGCGTGGCACAGCAGCGGCGTGCTCAGCAGCGCACCCGGCCCCGAGCCCAGGCCCACGCGGATCTGGCCGCCGCCGCCTTGCAGCAGCTCAGCGCTGCGCTTGATTTCGGAGGCCTCCAACACGATGCGCCGCGCCCGCGCCACCACCTCGCAGCCCAGCGGCGTCAGCTCGTTGCGCTTGCCGATGCGGTCGAGCAGCTGGCCACCCAACTCCGCTTCCAGGTTCTGGATGCTGCGGCTCAGCGCCGATTGGGTCATAAAACAACGCGCCGCCGCGCGGCTGAACGATCCGCTATCGGCCAGCGCCAGCAAATGTTCCAAGTGTTTGATGTTCATGTGAAATCATTCTTCTGTCGAATAATTATCAGAAAAATAATACATTGGACGCATGGAATTCGTCGCCCTACGATGGCGGCTTCCATCCACCATAACGACGAGACAACCATGAACCTCTGCAAACGCCGCGCCCTCCAGCATGCCGCCGCCCTGATCGCTGGCCTGACCCTTTCGGTCGGCGCCTTGGCGCAAAGCTTTCCGTCCAAGCCCGTGATGCTGATGGTGCCGTACCCGGCCGGCGGCGTCTCGGACGTGATTGCCCGCACGGTGAACAACGCGCTGGCCAAACAGCTGGGCCAGCCCGTGGTGGTAGAGAACCTGGGCGGCGCCAACGGCGCCATTGCCGCGCAGAAGGTGCTCAGTGCCCCGGCGGACGGTTACATCATTTTTCAGGGCTCGCCCAACGAACTGATTTTGGCGCCGCTGGCAATTTCGTCGGTCAAGTTCAAGAGCGAAGACTTTCGCCTGGTGCAAATGATTGCCACCGCGCAAATTGCTTTTGTGACACGCAAAGACATCCCGGCCAACAGTGTCGATGAATTTTTGGACTACGCGCGCAAAATGGCCAAAGAAGGCAAGCCCATCACCTACGCTTCGGTGGGGCCGGGCAGCTTCTACCACCTGTTGGGCGAGCATTTGTCCAAAACCACTGGCATCGCCATGACGCATGTGCCCTACAAGGGCGCAGCCCCCGCCACCCAGGATGTGATTGCCAGCCAGGTTGATATCTTCCTTAGCCCCTACGGCAAGATGCACGAGGCACTGCACAAAGACGGCAAGATCAAGGTGCTGGCCATGCTGAACAACACCCGCGAAGAAAGCACCAAACAGTACCCCCTGATCACCGACAGCAAGCAGCTCAAGGACTTTGATTTCAATATCTGGACGGGCTACTTTGTCAAAAAAGACACCCCCGAACCCATCGTGCAAGCGCTGCACAAGGCCATTACCGACACCCTGAGCGACCCGGCCGTACACGCTGGCCTGGAGGCCAACAGCCACCTGACGGCCAAGCCGCTGCCACTGCCCGCAGTGGGCAAGGCCTATGCCGACGGCACGGCGCAGTTCCGCGCCATTGCCAAGTCCATCAACCTTCAGGCGCAGTAACACCATGGCCTGCACCACGCCCGATACCCTGAGCGCGCTGCAAGCCCTGTCGGACGAGTTCACGGAGCTGCGCCGCGACATCCACCGCCACCCGGAGTTGGGCTACCAGGAGTTTCGTACCAGCGATCTGGTGGCCCAGCGCCTCGCGTCTTGGGGCTACCGCGTCACGCGCGGCCTGGGCGGCACCGGCGTGGTCGGCCAGCTGGTGCGCGGCACTGGCAGCAAGCGATTGGGCCTGCGTGCCGATATGGACGCGTTGCCCATCCAGGAGGCTACCGGCCTGCCGCACGCCAGCTGCCACGCCGGCCTGATGCACGCCTGCGGCCACGACGGCCACACCGCCATGCTGCTGGCAGCAGCCAAGCATTTGGCCGAGCACGGCCAGTTTGATGGCACGCTCAACCTGATCTTCCAGCCCGCCGAGGAGGGTCTGGGAGGTGCCAAAAAAATGATGGAAGACGGCCTGTTCGAGCAGTTTCCGTGCGATGGCATTTTTGCCATGCACAACATGCCGGGCTTTGCGCGCGGCCAGTTGTTGCTGCGCGACGGGGCCACCATGGCGTCCAGCGAGAACATCACCATCACGCTGCACGGCCAGGGCGGGCATGGGGCTATGCCACATGTGGCCATCGACCCGGTGGTGGCCGGTGCCGCCATCGTCATGGGCTTGCAGACCATTGTGGCGCGCAACGTGCCGCCGCTGCACATGGCGGTGATTACCGTGGGGGCCTTTCAAGCGGGGGATGCCAACAACGTGATCCCGCAAACGGCCGCGCTGAAACTGAGCGTGCGCTCGCTGGACCGCGAGGTGCGCCAGCTGCTCAATCGCCGCATCCAGGAGCTGGTGCAGGCGCAGGCGCAAAGCTATGGCTGCCAGGCCACGGTGGAGTTCAAAGGTGGCTATCCGGTGCTGGTCAATACCCAGCCCGAGACCGACTTTGCGCGCCAAGTGGCGCTGGAGCTGGTCGGGACCGAGCAGGTGGTGCTGCAAACCGTACCGCTGACCGGTAGCGAAGACTTTGCCTTCATGCTGGAGCAGGTGCCGGGCAGCTATTTGTTCATCGGAAACGGCGACGAGGCCAGCGGCGGCCACGGCGCCTGCATGGTGCATAATCCGAACTACGACTTTGACGACGGCAACATCGCCATTGGCGCGGCCTACTGGGTTAGGCTGGCCGAGCGATTTCTGTCCACCTGAAGGCGCCGCCGGGGCGGTGGCTGCGGTATCTTCAAGCGTTGTGCCTGCAGCCTCTTTGCCCCCTGAATACACAGGCGCCGCACCTGCGGCCGTGCCTGCCGCCGTACCCACACCCGAGCCTTCGGCCGATCATTTTGTCGCCCACCCCAAGACGTGGCGCCGACGCTTGCACACAGTGGTGTTTCGCTCGGATACCCCGGCGGGCCAGTAGTTTGACAAGGTGCTGATCTTGTTGATCCTCACCAGCGTGCTGGTGGTGGTGGAAAGCGTGGAGGCCTTGCCTGCCTGGCTGCACCGCGCGCTGACTGTGGCCGAGATGGTGTTTACCGCCATCTTTACGCTCGAATACCTGGCCCGGCTGCTGTGCCTGGACCAACCTTGGCACAGCGCGCGCAGTTTTTTCGGCATCGTTGATCTGCTCTCCATCTTGCCCACCCACCTGGCGCTGTTTGTGCCGGGCCTGCATGTGCTGATCGAAGTGCGCGTGCTGCGGCTGCTGCGGGTGTTCCGCATTTTCAAGCTCAACGCCTTGATCACCGAGTACCAGGCGCTGGGCGGTTCGCTGGCGGCCAGCTGGCGCAAGATCATGGTGTTTTTGTCGGTGGTGCTGATGATTGTGCTGGTCATGGGTACGCCGATGTATGTAGTGGAGGGGCTGCTGCACGGCTTTGCCAACATCCCCACGACCATTTACTGGGCCATCACCACCATGACCACCGTGGGCTTTGGCGACATCACGCCCAAAACCGACCTCGGGCGCCTGATTGCCTCGCTGATGGTGCTGCTGGGCTGGGGCACGCTGGCCGTGCCCACCGGCATCGTCACCGCCGAGATGAACTGGCAGCGGCGCTTGCATGAGCCTTCTGGCCCGCCCGATGTGCCCGGCCTGCTGCTGCACCCTTGCCCCGATTGCGGCAGCCGCGACCACAGCCTGCACGCGCGCTATTGCCAGCACTGCGGCACGCTGCTGGCGGCCCCGGCCCCGGCCCCGGCCCCGGCCCCGGCGCAGGGGGCACGGCATAAGCCTTGGCCGCTCAGCCGCCCACGGCCTGATGCGGGACCGGTTGCCAGGCCCATTGTTGTTGCAGGCGCAGCCAGGCGGCGGCATCGGGTACCAGGGTTTGTAGGGCGGGCCAGTCGCAGGCCAACTGCAGCGGTTGGCCTGTGGCGGGGTAGGGCAGCCAGCCGCGCACCAGGGCGATGTAGCGTTTGTGCGTGCGCTGCCGCTCAAAGGCCAGGCCCAGGGCGCGGGCGGCGTCACGGTGCAGCGCCATCACCAGCACGCCGCAAGTGCCTTTGTCGAGTCTGTGTACCTGGTACACGCGCGGGCCGAGCTGGTCGCGCAGGGTTTGCAGCACAAAGCGGGTTTTGCACGCGTCCAGCCCGGTGCGGTGTACCAGCCAGCTGGCGGGCTTGCACACCGCTACCCGGTGTTCATCGCGCCACAGGATGTGCAGCGGGCCGCTGGTGCTGGCGGGCATCAGCGGTATTGGTAGCGGCGGCGGTAGTCCCACGGAGCCAGCGGCCGCGCCTGCGACCACAGCCCGGTGCTGCTGGCCCGGGCCTGGCGCTGCAGGGCCAGCAGTTGCGGGTGCTCGTGCGCGGCCGGGGTGTACACCCAGGCCAGCCCGGCACGCAATTGGGCGTGCGCCGCACTCTCGCCCTGGCAGTGCACATCGGCCACGGTGCGGCCGTAGCGGTCACGATCCACCGGCGTGATGCGGGCCTGCTGCCGGAAGCACAGCCGGGCCAGGTTCTGCCGCGCGCGCTGCCCGAAGGCCTGCCGGTGTTCCGGTGCGTCGATGGCGGCCAGGCGCACCCGCTCCAGGCGGTAATGGCCGGGCGCGCCGCAGCGGATGGAGAGCGTGTCGCCATCGTGGATGGCGATCACCAGGCAGAGCAATGAGGCAGAGGGCACGGGGGCAGGCAAAAAACGCAATCCGGCACTGTAGTGCATGGAGAGCGGCGCCAAAGGGGCCTGCGCGCCATCCGGTGGTCGGTAGTTTCACGCACGGGTATTTGCTGGCGTGTTTGTGCGACTGTCGAGAGGCGCCGCCGTTCTCTACGATAGCGCCGTACTTTGGAGGGTATCGACATGGTGGATCTGATGGGTTTTGCGCACCGCCCATGGGGCAGGCCGCCCCGGCGCCGGGGTGGATGCGTTGGTCTGGAGAGGATGGCGTAAATGAATCTCGCAGTTTGGCTGCAGCGCAGCGCGCAGGCCTATCCCGACCGCCCGGCGATCGCGCACGGGGTCGATGTCTGGTGTGACTATGCAGGTTTTTCCCGGCGCGCCGCGCGCACGGCCACCTGGCTGCAGGCGCAGGGCGTGCAGGCGGGCGACCGCGTGGCACTGTTCATGTACAACGGCCCGCACTACCTGCCGCTGATGTGGGGCGTCTGGTGGGCGGGCGCCGTGGTGGTTCCGATCAACGCCAAGCTGCACCCGCGCGAGGCAGCCTGGATCATCGGGCACAGCGCAAGCCGCATCGCGTTTTGCGATGCCGACGGGCAGGACGCACTGCAGTCGGCCGTGGCAGAGCGCGCCCTGGATGTGCGCGTGCAGGCGCACACAGGCTTCATGGACGACGCGACCCTGTCGGAGGCTCCCCTGTGCCCCCGGGGCGACGACGACCCTGCCTGGCTGTTCTACACCAGCGGAACCACCGGGCGGCCCAAGGGCGTGGTGCTGTGCGCCCGGCAACTGCGCTGGTGTGCCGTGGCCTACCTGGCGTCGGTGCAGAGCGTCAGCGCGGGCGACACCATGCTGCACCCCGCGCCGCTGTCGCACGGCGGGGGCATGTACCACCTGCCGTATGTGCTGCAGGCCGGGGTGAATGTGGTGCCGAAATCCGGCGGCTTTGATGCCGATGAGTGCCTGGACCTGGCGGCCCATTGGAAAAAAGCCTCGTTCTTTGCCGCACCCACCATGGTGCGCCGCCTGGTGGATGCGGCCCGGGGCCGGGCGCACCCGGGCGCGGGGCTGGAAACCATCGTGTATGGCGGCGGGCCGATGTATCTGGTCGACATTGAAGAGGCCCTGCATGTCATGGGCCCGCACTTTGCCCAGATTTATGGGCAAGGCGAATGCCCGATGACCATCAGCGTGCTGCCCCGCTGGATGATCAACGACGTGGCCCACCCCCAGTGGCGCGAGCGCCTGGGGTCGGTGGGCGTGCCCCAGTCGATGGTGGAGCTGGTCACGGCCGACGCAGAGGGTCAGCCCTTGCCCACGGGCGAAACCGGCGAAATCCTGGTGCGGGCCGATGTGGTGATGGCCGGGTACTGGAACGACGAAGCAGCCACGGCCCGCGCGATCCGTGACGGCTGGCTGGCCACGGGCGATGTGGGGCGGCTCGATGCACAGGGTTTCCTGCACCTGCTCGACCGCGCGAAAGACCTGGTCATCAGCGGTGGCACCAACATCTACCCGCGCGAAGTCGAGGAAGCCCTGTTGACCCACCCGGCCGTGGCCGAGGTGTCGGTGATCGGGCGCCCCGACCCGGAATGGGGCGAGGTGGTGGTGGCCTATGTGGTCACGCACCCGGCAGGCCCGGAGGCCACGGCCGCCGATCTCGATGCCCATTGTCTGGAGCAGCTGGCGCGGTTCAAGCGGCCCAAGCACTACTGCTTTGTGCCCGAACTGCCCAAGAACCACTACGGCAAGGTGTTGAAAACAAGCCTGCGCGAAATGGATGCGCAGGCCGTGAAAGGACCGACCCCATGACCATGACAACTTCCCCCCGCCGCTGCGCCCTGGTCACAGGGGCCACCCAGGGCATCGGCCTGGCCATCGCCGAGCGGCTGGCGGCGTCCGGGTGCGACCTGGTCCTGCATGGCATCGAGGGTGCGGCCGCAGGCACCGAGGTAGCGCGGGCGCTGGCAGCGCGGCATGGCGTGCAGGCCGCCTATGTGCAGGCCGACCTTTTGAACGCGGATGCTGCCGCTGCGCTGGTGGGGCGCGCCACGGCGGCCCTGCGCGCGCCCGACATTCTGGTGAACAACGCGGGCATCCAGCACACCTGCCCGGTCGAGAGCTTTCCCCTGGATCGGTGGAATGCCATCCTGGCCGTCAACCTCACGGCGGCCTTCCTGACCATGCGCGCGGCCGTGCCGGGCATGCGCGAACGCGGCTGGGGGCGCATCGTCAACATTGCCTCGGTGCATGGCCTGGTGGCTTCGGTCCACAAGGCCGCCTACCTGGCGGCCAAGCACGGGTTGGTGGGCCTGTCCAAAGGCGTGGCGCTCGAAACGGCGGCGCAGGGCATCACGGTCAACTGCATCTGCCCCGGATGGACGGACACGCCCATCATCGCGCCGCAGATCGAGGCGCGCGCCGCGCTGCACGGCGGCGACCGCGAGGCGGGCATTCGCGACCTGCTGCGCGAAAAACAGCCCAACCTGACCTTGCTGCCCCCCGCGCGCATCGGCGACGCTGCGGTGTTTCTCTGCAGCGATGCCGCGGCGGGCATCACCGGGGTGTCTTTGCCGGTGGATGGGGGCTGGACGGCGCAATAGCCCTGCACGCGGGCTGGCGCAGGCGCGCACCCGCTGGCCCGCAGGGTGCTGCCCGCCGGGCGGGCACCCCTTTGCAGGCTTGCCGCCCGCGCATCGCCGACAATGCCGATTTACAGAAAGCCTGTCTGCTGTGTTCAAGGGCATTGTTGCGTCCGTTCTCGCCTCGGTGCTGTTTGGCGCCATCTACTACCTCTCGCCTTTTCTCGCGCCGCTGGGCGGCGAGGAAATTTTTGGCTGGCGCGTGCTGTGCACGCTTCCGTTCACCACCGCGCTGCTGCTGTGGCGCGGCGAAGGAGCCCAGGTGCGGGCGCTGTGGCAGCGGGTGTGTGCCCGCCCGGCGCTGGCACCGGCCCTGCTGCTGAGCAGCGCCATGCTGGGCGTGCAGTTGTGGCTGTTCATGTGGGCGCCGCTGCACGGGCGGGCGCTGCCCGTGTCGCTGGGCTACTTTCTGCTGCCACTGGTGATGGTGCTGGCCGGGTGGGTGCTGTACCGCGAGCGGCTCTCCACCGCGCACCGCTGGGCTACCGGGCTGGCGCTGGTGGGGGTGGGGTTCGAGCTGGTGCGCGCGGGTGGCGTGTCGTGGGAGACCGCGCTCGTGGCCCTGGGCTACCCCGTCTACTTTGCGCTGCGCCGCCGTCTGCGCACCGAGCAGCTCGCAGGCCATTGGCTCGACATGGCCCTGATGCTGCCCGTGGCCTTGTGGTTCGTGCTGCGCGAGCCGTCGAGCTTGCCGCTGGTGGCCGGGCACGCCAAGTTGTGGGTGCTGGTGCCTCTGCTGGGGGTGGTCAGCGCCGTGGCGCTGGCGCTGTACATGGCGGCCAGCCGCTTGCTGCCCATGGGGCTGTTCGGCCTGCTGACCTATGTCGAGCCCGTGCTGCTGGTACTGGTGGCATGGCTGCTGGGTGAGAGCATTGCTCCAGGCCAGCAGCCCCTGTACGGGCTGGTGTTTGCCGCCGTGGCGGTGCTGGTGGCCGATGGGGTGGTGCAGATGCTGCGCGAACGCCGGGCTGCGCGATCCGGGAAATTATCAGTCTGATTGGCACTTTACGCTTTATGGATAAGCGTTGATAGCTATCAATAAAGTAGCATAAATGCTGCTTCAACCCTTCTGCATTCGGTACACTCGCGCCGCGAGAAGCGCCCGGCAGCACGCCGCCAGCCGGGCCGACACCCAACACTGAGGAACGCATGCACGCACTGACAATGAACCGTGGCCCCGGCCGCGCCTGGAGCGGGCTGATGGCCGCCTTGGCCTTGCTGGCCCTGTTGCTGGCGGCGCCTGCCCGCGCCCAGGAGGGCGCCGTCGCTTGGGGGCAGCAACTGATGGAGACCCAGGAGCTGTCGGCCGAGGCGCTGGCACGGTTCCTCCAGACGCAGGAAAAAAATGCCCAGGTGCGGCCCGGCAACGATCCCGCCACCGACACCTGGAGTGGCCGTGAAATGAATCTCACCGCTGCGGGCAACCCGTACACCCTGGTCCTCAAGGCGACCGGCGTGGCGCTGGCCGATGGCGATGCAGGCGTGCGCATGCAGGCGGGCTGGGTGTTTGACGGAAAAACCACCCAGCTGCCCATGCCCGGCATGGCCCAGAAAGGGCTGCGCGCAGGCCAGACGGTGGAGCTGGTGGGCGTGTCCACCCCCGTCACCCTGAACGCCGACCGCAAGGGCACGCCGGTGGTGGAGTTCACGGCCGCTGCCAACTTGCGGCTGGAACGGGTGCAGATCGATGTGTGGTCGGGGCAGCGGCCCACCCAGCCGGTGGAGCAGGTGATGTCGTGGATGCCCATGCTGTTTGGCGTGATCGCGCTGGGGTTTTTCCTGTGGCTGCGCCGCCAGTAGCGCAAATTCGATATCAAAAACGGCTTTTGCCCTCGTCGATAAAGCGCCTGAAGCTATCAAAAAAGTAGCTCTGCAGGGCGCTCATTCCACGGTGCGTGGTTCGTTTCGGGCCAGCGCGGCACCGGCCGCCAGACCGATGGCATCGGCCAGCCAGTCGCCCCATTCGCCATGGCGCCAGCCGGTGGCGGCCTGGGCCAGTTCGATGGCCCCGCCAAACACCAGCAGGCCGGTCGCCACCTGCCAGGCATGGCGCGGGTAGGCCCGCAGGCCCAGAAGGGCCAGGGCGGCAAAGGCCAGTGCATGTTGCGCCTTGTCCCACAGGCTGAACACCTGGGGCGGCAGGTAGCCGGTGGGCATCAGCGAGAGCACGGCCACGGTCAGCAGCAGGGCCCAGAAGGCAGGCCGGGTCATGGGTGGTGGGGCGGCGCGGGCAGGCGCTTTTCGAGCAGCCGCACCAGGGTGTGCAGCATGCGGTTGGTGGGTGTGGGAATGCCCAGCGCCTCGCCCCGTCGCACCACGTAGCCGTTGAGGTGGTCGATCTCGCTGCGGTGGCCGCGCGCCAGATCCTGTGCGGTGGAAGACACCTGCGTCGCCATGCTGCGCGCCAGCGGCAGCACGGCTTCGGCCGTACCCTCGGGCAGATGGATGCCACAGGCGCGGGCCACGGCCATGCACTCGTGCACGATGTCGTCCATCATGCGCGGCACCTCCAGGCCCGGGCTGTTGACAATCTCGCCGTAGGGAAGTTGCGTGATCGCCGAGAGCGGGTTGTACACGCAGTTGAGCACCAGCTTGGCCCACAGGGCACCGGCCACGTTGTCCGAGATGTCCACCGGAATGCCGGCGGCCGCAAAGCTGCGGGCGATGTCGCCGCTGGCGGGCGAGGGTGCGATCACCAGCTCGCCCCGGCCATGGTGGCGCACATGGCCCGGCCCCGCCATGCCGGCGGCCACATACACCACGGCGGGCAGCACCGGGCGCTGCAGCACGGCCTGCAGCCGCTCGGCGTTGTCCACGCCGTTCTGCAGGCTCAGCACCACGGTGTCGGCCCCAAGGTGCGGGGCCATGGCCTGGCCCGCACTCTCGGTGTCGGTGGATTTGACGCAGAACAGCACGCACTGCGCACCCTGCACGGCGCGGGCCTCGGTGTCGGCCTGCAACGGCACGCGTTCCTGGAAGGTCTGGGTGTCGAGCAGCAGGCCGTTCTGGCGGATGGCTTCGACGTGCACGGGGCGCGCCACCAGCACCACCGCGTGCCCGGCCCGGGCCAGCATGCCGCCGTAGTAACAGCCCACGGCGCCGGCGCCCATGATGGCGATTTTCATGGTGGATTCCTCGGGTTGAAGTGAATGGCCCGCCACCGGCTGTCCATGGACGAGTGGAGGAGCGACTTGTGAACGCGCAGTGTAAGGGCGGGGCCTTGTGCGTGTGGCCCAGCGATGGCACGCGCGAAAACCCTGACAGCCTCGGGGTGCGCCGATTCACGCGTGCCGCGATAATCGGCCCCATGCAGCCCGTCGTTCACGATCCGCAAGATGCCAGCCAGTGGAGCGAGGGCACGGGCGGCGAGCCATTGGCTGAGCTGCCTGCCATCGTGAACTTGCTGCGCAGGCGCTGCGCGGTCGATTTCTCCGGCTACAAGACCACCACGCTGTCGCGCCGCGTGCGCCACCGCATGACCCAGAACGAGGCCGCCGACGGTGCAGCGTACCTGCATCGATTGGGCGACGACGAGACCGAGCGCAACGCCCTGTGCCGAGATCTGCTGATCCATGTGACCGAGTTTTTTCGCGATCCGGAGGTGTTTGCGCGTCTGGCCGACGAGGTGCTGCCAGATCTGCTTCGGGGCCGCGACCCGAGTGACGATCTGCGCATCTGGTCGGCGGGCTGCGCCAGTGGTGAAGAGGCCTATACGCTGGCCATGCTGGCCCTGGATGTGGCCGGGCGCATGGGGTATTCGGGCAATGTCAAAGTGTTTGCCACGGATCTGGCCGGCGAAGTGCTGGAACATGCTTCGCGCGGTCAGTACAGCCAGGAGGCCATGGCGGCGGTGCCCGCTGCTCTGCTGCGGCGCTATTTTGTGCGCGAGCCTCAGGGGAGCTTGCGTGTCGACACCACCTTGCGCCGCCATGTGGTGTTTGCGCGGCACAACCTGCTGAGTGATCCGCCGTTCACGCGCATCGACCTGGCGGTGTGCCGCAACCTGCTCATCTACCTCAAGCCCCAGGCACAGATCAAGGCGTTGTCGCAACTGCACTTTGCCCTCAAGCCGCACGGCGTTCTTTTGCTCGGGGCCAGCGAGACGGTGGGGGCGCTGCAGGAGCAGGGTTTTGCCCTGATGGATTGCTCCCACAAGCTATTTCGCAGGCAGGCCGTGGTCCTGGCACGCTCGATCGACGCACCGACGCTGGGCGCGAAGTCGGTTCCGCTGCAGCCCAAGATGGATCTGCCCGGCGTCGCCGGACAGCCGCCGGAGGTGCTGGAGGCCGAACTGCTGGCCACGCGCGAGCGCCTTCAGGAGATTGTGCTGGAACTGCAGGCCAGCCACGAGCGGCTCGATCTGGGCAACGAAGAATTGACGGCATCCAACGAAGAGCTGCAGAGCACCAACGAAGAGCTCAAGTCGGTTAATGAGGACTTGCATGCGCTCAACCATGAGCTGGAGGACAAGAACGCCGAGCTGGCCACGCTTAATCGCGACTACGACCATTTGCTCGACAGTACCGAGATCGGCATTGTGTTTCTCGATGCTGCTTTGCAGTTGCGGCGCTTCAGCCCGGCGGTGGGCGACTTTCTGGCCCTGCGTGCCAGTGACCTCGGGCGTCCGTTGCGCGACATCAGCTACCGGCTTGGGCCGCAGGATGCATTCATGGCCGAGCTGCAGCGCTGTGCGGTGGACAAGGCCCGGATTGAGCGCGAGATACGGTTGCCCGACGGGCGCTGGGTGTACCAGCGCATGCTGCCGTTCAAGGACGACAGCAGCCTGGATGGCGGCGTCGTCCTGACCTGGACCGACATCAGCGAAATCAAGCGCATGCAATCGCTGGCCGAGCAATTGGCCGCTGACCGCACGCGGCTGCTCAGCATTCTGGATGTGCTGCCCGATGGGGTTTACATCGTCAATCAGAACTTTGATATCGAATACCTCAACCCGGCGCTGGAGCGGGAGTTCGGGCCCATTGAAGGCCGCAAGTGCCATGAGTATTTTCATGGGCGCCGCTCGCGCTGCGACTGGTGTAAGAACGATGAGGTTTTTGCCGGGAAGACTGTGCACTGGGAGTGGACCTCGTCCAAGGGGCGCACCTACGACTTGTTCGACATGCCGTTTCACAACCCGGACGGCACGGTCAGCAAGTTCGAAATTTTCCACGACATTACCGATGCCAAAGAGGGCAAGCGGCGCATGCAGGAGGCCGCGCAACTGGCCCAGGTGGGTCACTGGGAGTGGGTAATTGCCACCGGAGAGCTGCGCTGGAGCGATGAAACCTATGCCTGTTTTGGCTATGCGCCCGGCAGCATCGTGCCCACGGCCGAGCTGTATGCCAGCCATATAGACCCCCCGGACCGTGCCCGGGTGCAAGGCCTGGTCGATCGCGCGCTGGAGCAGGGCGCCGATTACCACGCCGAGTTCCAGTTCCGGCGCGTCGATGGCAGCCTGCGCGTGGGCCGCGCCACGGGCCATGTCGAGCGCGACACCCGCGGGGCGCCACTCACCATGTCGGGGGCCCTGCAGGACATCACTGTGCTGCGCCAGACCGAGCAGCGCTTCCAGGTGGCCTTTCGGGCCAGCCCGCTGGCCGCTTCGATTGCCCAGACGTCCAATGGCCTGTTCCTGGAGGTGAACGACAAATATGAAAAATACTTTGGCTGGACCCGTGAAGACCTGATCGGAAGGACCACGCTGGAGGTCGGTCTGTGGGTGGACAAGGCATCGCGCCGGGCCTGGCTGGACGAGTTGTATCGCCAGGGCTCGGTGCTTGATTACGAGTCGCAATGGCGCTGCAAGTCGGGCGAGATCCGCCAGGTCAGCCTCTCGGCCGAGCTGATCAACATCGACAACGAGCCTCTGGTACTGGCGTTCATTCAGGACATCACCGAGCGCAAGGCGAATGAGGCGCGCATCGACTTTCTGGCGCACCACGACCCGCTCACCGGCCTGCCCAACCGAGTGCTGTTCCGCGACCGGTTTGCATTGGCAACGGCATGGTCCGAGCGCAATGGCTGCAAGGTGGCGCTGCTGTTTGTCGATCTGGATCATTTCAAGACCATCAATGACACCCTGGGCCACCCGGTGGGCGACCAGTTGTTGCAGCAGGTGGCCACGCGCCTGCGCCAGTGCGTGCGCGACACCGACACCATCAGTCGCCAGGGGGGCGACGAATTTCTGATTGCCCTGACCGATGTGCAAGACCTTGATGCCGTCAGCCAGGTGGCAAACAAGGTGGTTCAGACCCTCTCGGCCCCGTTTCAGATCGAAGGGCACGAACTGGCTGCCACCCTGTCGATGGGCGTGGCCGTCTGGCCAGACGATGGGCAGGACTTTGACGGCCTGCTGCAGCGCGCCGACACCGCCATGTACCAGGCCAAGGCGGCCGGGCGCAACACCTACCGTTTCTACACCGCCGAGATGAACGCGCAGGCGCTGGAGCAGCTCAAGCTGCGCACGGCGCTGCACTGGGCGTTGGACCAACAGGAGTTTGTGCTGCACTACCAGCCGCAGATTGACCTGGCCAGCGGGCGTGTGGTGGGCGTCGAGGCCCTGCTGCGCTGGCAGCGCGGAACCGACCCGCTGTTGCTGCCGGGGCGTTTCATCGCGGCCGCCGAAGAAAGCGGCCTGATCGTGCAGATCGGCGAATGGGTGCTGCGCGAGGCCTGCGCCCAGGCCGTGCGCTGGCAAGAGGCCGGGCTGCCGGAGCTGACCATGGCCGTCAACCTCTCGGCGGTGCAGTTCAGGCGCGGCAACCTGCTGCTCAGCGTCACGCGGGCGCTGGCAGACTCCGGGCTGGAGCCCTCGCGCCTGGAGCTGGAGCTGACCGAGTCGCTGCTGCTCGATGATGCCGAACAGGTGCTGGAAACCGTGCGGCGCTTCAAGGCGCTGGGGGTGTGTCTGTCGATCGACGACTTCGGCACAGGCTATTCCAGTTTGGCTTATCTCAAGCGCTTCGCGGTGGACAAACTCAAGATCGACCAGTCGTTCGTGCGCGACATCGTCAGCGACCCGGATGATGCTGCCATCGTGCGCGCCATCATCAGCATGGCGCGCAGCCTCAAGCTCAAGGTTATCGCCGAGGGCGTGGAGACGGCGGAGTTGGCCAGCTTCCTGAACCTCTATCACTGCCATGAGGCCCAGGGCTACCACTACGCGCGCCCCATGCCAGCCGACGAGCTGGCGACTTGGCTGTTGCAGTACCAGGCACGGGGTTGACGCCGGGGTTGCGCGCTGCGGTGGCCAGCGTGGCAATAGAGTGGAGTCTCCATCCCTCAATCCGGTGCCGTCCGCATTGCGATACGCCGCAATCCTGTCGATACTGGGCATATTGACATTCCCTCGCTTTTTCTCATGGCCACCAGAAACCCGTCGTCCGAATTTCGCATCCTGTCGCTCAGTGGCGGTGGGTATCTGGGCCTGTACACCGCCGTGGTGCTGGCCGACCTGGAGGCCCGCGTGGGTGAACCGCTGGCGCGCCGCTTTGACCTGATCGCGGGGACCTCGGTGGGAGGGCTGCTGGCAATGGCGCTGGCCTTCGAAGTGCCGATGGCGCACATCGTCAAGCTGTTTGTCGAGCGGGGCGATGAGGTGTTCTCCTCGCGCCGCCTGCCAGGCAGCACGGTGACGCGGCTCATCGACCTCACACGCTCGGTGCTGGGCCCCAAATACACCGGCGAGGCGCTGCGCCGCGAACTGACGCACCATTTTGGCGATCGCACGCTGGGCGATGCCCTGCACGCCGTGGTGGTGCCTGCGGTGGATGTGTCGCGCAGCGTCACCAAGGTGTTCAAAACGCCGCATGCCCAGGCCTCGCTGGGCGACGAGGCCCTCAGCGCGGTGGACGTCACCCTGGCCACCTGCGCTGCCCCGGCGTTTTTCCCGTGCGTGAAGGTGGGCGACCGCCTGTATGCCGACGGCGGCCTGTTTGCCGTGGCACCCGACCAGGTGGCGTTGCACGAGGCCGAACTGTTCATGGGAACCAAGCCGTCCAGGGTGCGCATGCTGTCGGTGGGCACCGCCACCATGGGCTACCAGCCTGCGGACAGCGTGGAGGCCGATTCCGGCGCCGTGGGCTGGCTGACCGATGGGCGGCTGATTCTGACCATGATCTCGGTGCAGCAGCAGCATGTGCAGGCCATCATGGAAGACCGCCTGCAAGACCGCTATCTGCGGCTCGATGCCCCCTGGCCCTCCCAGGCGGGACTGGGCATCGACATTGCCACCCGCACCGCGGCCGAAACCCTGTCGGCGCTGGGGCGCGACACCCTGCTGCAGACGGATCCGGAGCGCATCCGGGCCTTTCTCTGAAGCGAATCAGCAAGAAATTGGCATCGAAATGGCACTTTGCGCTTTGCAGACGGGCGCCAGGTGCTATTGAATTGATTGCGAATTCCGGTGGAAGATCAGAACACCGGGCCCTGCGGCGTCTTTACATTTGGCCCTGATTGCAGGACGATGGGCGCATACGTCCCACCAAAGGAGAACGTCCATGGATGCCATTCAACGGAATCTGGAT
>DMZZ01000082.1:0-1615 GCA_003484805.1 Comamonadaceae bacterium
TTTGCCACGGGCACGGCTTCGCCGGTGAGCAGGGATTCGTCCACTTCAAGCTGGCCGTCGATCAGCAGGGCGTCGGCGGCGATGCGGTCGCCCTCGTGCAGCACCAGCAGGTCGCCGCGCACCACCTCGCGCCCGGCAATGCGCTGCTCCTGGCCGTCGCGGATCACCAGCGCGCGCGGCGCCGAAAGGTCGCGCAGGGACTCGAGTGCGCGTTGCGTCTTGCGCTCCTGCGCCAGCGTGATACCGATGACCACAAACACGAAGCCCAGCAGAAACAGCGCCTCGGCGCGGTCGCCCAGCGCCAGGTAGATGCCGCCGGCGGCCAGCAGCATGAGGAACATGGGTTCGGTGACCACATCGCGCACGATGGCTGCCGTGGATTTCGGCGCGCTCCCGGGCAACAGGTTGGGGCCTTCAGAAGCGAGGCGGCGTGCGGCGACATCAGAACTCAGTCCCCGGGCGGGAGTTCTGTCGGCAGGGAGGGGGGTATCAAGGGGTTGCACGTGAAGCATCTCAGACTTCAAACCAGGGAATGCGCTCGGTCGTGCCTGCATTGGCGTGCCCGGTAACCCACAACGCTCCATGCCCATCTCGATCGAGGTGGCGTCCGATGGCTTGCTTTTCAGTGTAGATGAGGGCGGAGCCAACGTTCCTGCTTGCCCGAACAAATAACTCGGGCAGCACTTTGAAGGAGTGTTCTTTGGTGACAGAATGAACTGCAACCACAGGAAAGCAATGTGAGAACACGTAACATATTGATGGCCGGGCTCTGTGGTTTGGCTGTCGGCAGTACATCTGCATTTTCACTGGGCCATGCGCACGGGCAGGTGTTGCTGGGCAGGCCGGTGGACGTCTCGTTCGATGTGCATCTTGATCCCGGCATGGACCTGGAAGCGGCGTGCCTGTCTGCCCGTATCGTCTCGGGCGAGAACCCCTGGGGCGCGGGGCAGGTCCAGGTTTCGCCCTTGCCATCGGTGGCGGGCCGTTCGCCCGCTGTGCGTGTGCAGTCGTTCAGGCAGGCAGACGAGCCGGTGCTCACCATCCACCTTTCGGCCGGGTGCACTGGAAGCATCACGCGAACCTATGTGTTTCTGGTCGATTTGCCGGATTCGATCGTTCCCTCCACCACCCCGATAGTCATTCCGCGGGTCGAAGCAGAAGCGCCACCGGCCGCATCCGAGCGCTCGTTCGCTGGTAACTCCGGCCGATCAGGGGCCTTGCCCACCCCACCAGGCCGCGGTGAAGCGGTCAGCAGGCCACCCGAGCAGGGTGGCGCCAGGCCGCCGGTGGCTGAAGAGCCGGCCCCTGCGGTGGTATTGGCACCCCCTGTGCGCCAGGCGCGCCCGGCCCAGGTGCCTGCATCGGCCGCCAAACCCCGGCCCGCCAAGCCGCCGGCTGTACCGGCATCCGCCCCCAAGCCCTCGGGGGCTCGGCTGGTGATGGAACCGCTGGCGGTCGTGCTGGCGCCCGCCGCCGGGGCCTCTGCGGCGGCTTCTGCACCGATGGCTTCTGCAGCGTCTGCGCCTGCTGGCCCGGACGCGCCGGCGCAGGCTGCCAGTGCGCCGCAGTCGGGCGCCTCGGAGGACACGACGCCCCCCCAGGCGTTCAAGGACGA
>DMZZ01000082.1:1663-5000 GCA_003484805.1 Comamonadaceae bacterium
TGGCAGGTGCTGCGTTTTCGCACGGTGTTCGAGCAGTCGTCCCAGGCCTGGAGTGAATCGGTGGCAATGCACGAACGCAAGGCTGCAGGGCAGGATGATTGAAATTCCGGCTTCGCGTGGTGTGGCAGGCGGCCGCAGTGTTCGTCCTCTACATTTGACCCATGAGTTCAAAACACGTCTTTCACCGCAGTGATCTGGTTCGCATAGCCATTGATGCCATGAAGGAGCGGGGGCTGGAGCCGGAATTTCCGGCGCCTGCCCTGCGACAGCTGGAGTCGATCGATGGCACGGTCGATGAGTCCGATTCCCGCATCCGCGACCTGACCGATCTGCCCTGGTGCTCGATCGACAACGACGATTCGCTCGATCTCGACCAGCTCACGGCATGCGGTCAGATGGGGAGCGAGGCCGTGAAGATTTTTGTGGCTGTGGCCGATGTGGATGTGCTGGTCAAGAAGAACACGGCCATTGACCAGCATGCACGCACCAACACCACGTCGGTCTACACCTCGGCCCGGGTGTTCCCGATGCTGCCCGAGCGGCTCAGCACGCAGCTGACCTCGCTCAATCCGGGCGAAGACCGTATCGCCATCGTGACGGAGATGGTGGTGGATGCGCAAGGCGAGGTGACCCACTCCACCGTGCACCGTGCCCGGGTGCGCAACCATGCCAAGCTGGCCTACGACGCCGTGGCGGCATGGATCGAGGGCGAGGGGGACTTGCCCGAGGCTGCGCGCGCCGTGCCCGGCATGGCGGAGCAGTTGCGCACGCAGGATGCCGTGGCCCAGCGCTTGCGAGTGCGTCGCCGCGCTGCGGGTGCGCTGGACTTTGAAACCTTCCAGGCCCGCGCGGTGTTCGAGGGAAACCGTGTGGTCGGAATCCACCAGCAGGTGCAAAACCGTGCGCGCCAGCTGATCGAGGAATTCATGATCGCCACCAACACCTGCACCGCGCAGTTTCTGGCGCAGCATGACCGCAGTGCCCTGCGGCGCGTGGTGCGCTCGCCCGAGCGCTGGCAACGCATCCAGCAGGTGGCCCGCAAGTACGGGGAGGAATTGCCGCCCGAACCCGATTCGCGAGCGCTGGAGGCTTTTCTGGCCCGCCAGCGCAAAGCCGATCCGCTGCGTTTTCCCGATCTGTCGCTGGTCATTGTCAAGCTGATGGGTTCGGGAGAGTACGTGGTGGAATCCCCCCGGGGGGAGCCCGTAGGACACTTCGGTCTGGCGGTGCGCGATTACACGCATTCCACGGCGCCCAATCGCCGCTACCCCGACCTCATCACCCTGCGCATGGTCAAGGCCCTGTTGACCGGTGCCCCTTCGCCCTACGGTGCGGCGGAGCTGGCCATTCTGGCCGAGCACTGCACGCGCCAGGAAGACGCTGCACAGAAGGTCGAGCGCAGTGTGCGCAAGTCGGAAGCGGCGCTTTTTCTACAAGGGCAGGTGGGCCAGACGTTCGACGCCATCATTACCGGCCGCACCGAATCTGCCACCTGGGTGCGCATTTTCACGCCTCCGGTCGAGGGCATGCTGCTGGCCGAGGATGCGAGCCTGGAAGTGGGGCAGAGGCTCCGTGTTCGGCTGGTCCGTACCGACGTCGAGCGGGGGTTCATCGACTTCGAAACGGTGGGCTGAAAGCCGCTGCCTCTGAGCCCGCGAGGGTGGGCTGCCACAGGGGACGCGAAAGAGATCATTGCAATGATTCAACAATTGTTGAATAATTGAAATATGGACAAACCCACTGCCATCACCGTGTTCGAATCGCTGGCCTCCAGCGTCCGGCTGGACGTGTTCCGGCTCCTTGTCCAGCAAGGGCCGCAGGGGCTGGTGGCCGGGGAGATTGCAGCCGCGCTGGACTTGCCTGCCACCAACCTCTCGTTCCACCTCAAGGCACTGACGCAGTCCGGGCTGCTGGCCGTGACGCAGGAGGGGCGCTTCCAGCGCTACCGCGCCAATATGGCATTGATGTCCGACCTGATTGGCTACCTCACCGACGAATGCTGCGGAGGCCACCCCGAAGCCTGCCTGCGTCCGAATGCAATACCTGTTTGCACTGAATGCCCATGAAAACACTCACCATCATCTGGCAGCGCCTCGTGGACACCACGGGCTCCACCTGCCCGCGCTGCGCCGGAACCCAGCAGGAAGTGCAGCGCGCGGTGGACCGGCTGCGCGACGCCCTGGAGCCCCTGGGAGTGCGTCCGGTGCTGGAGACGCACGAGATGGATCCCGCCACCTTTTTGCAGCAGCCGGACCAGTCCAACCGTATCTGGGTGGGTGGCCGCCCTCTGGAGGACTGGCTGGGTGCGCGCAGTGGCAGCAGCCCCTGCTGCGACGCCTGCGGCGATGAAGAGTGCCGCACGCTCGAAATCAACGGCACGACCCACGAGGTGATCCCCGAAGCGCTGCTGGTGCGCGCAGGGCTGATTGCAGCCAGCCAGCTGCTGGATCCCAGCCTGCCTCCCCCCCATCCTGTTGAACAGCCCAAACCATGCTGAATGTCCTGTTTCTCTGCACCCACAACTCCGCTCGCAGCATCCTGGCCGAGGCCCTGCTGAACCACCTGGACCGCCAGGCACCCGCGCGGCGCTTTCAGGCCTGGTCGGCGGGCAGCAGCCCCCGGCCCGGCCAGCAGCCGCACCCGCTGGCGCTGGACGTGCTGCAGCACGCCGGGGTGTCCACGGAAGGGCTGCGCAGCAAGACCTGGGACGAGTTTGCCGTCCCGGGCGCGCCGCACATGGACCTCATCATCACGGTCTGCGACAGCGCGGCGGGCGAGGCGTGCCCCGTATGGCCCGGCCACCCGGCCACGGCGCACTGGGGTTACGCCGACCCTTCCGCCGGCGATGCACCCGACGCCGTCAAGCGCGAGGCCTTCCGCCACACCTTGCATGAAATAGGCCGACGCCTAGAGCTGCTGCTGAGCCTGCCGCCCGCAAAGCTGCAAAAGAGCCTGCTGCAGGACACCGCACGCGGCCTGTCCTCCCATTGATTTTCCCACCGTTACGGAGCCTTCCCCATGAGCACCATCCAGATTTTTGACCCGGCCCTGTGCTGCAGCAGCGGCGTGTGCGGCACCGACGTGGACCAGAGCCTCGTCAACTTCTCGGCCGACGCCGACTGGGCGCGCCAGAACGGTGCCCAGCTGGAACGCTTCAACCTCGCCCAGCAGCCCATGGCGTTTGCCGAGAACGCGCCGGTCAAGGCCTTCCTGGAGCGCGCCGGGCAGGAAGCACTGCCGCTCACGCTGGTCGATGGCCTGGTTGTGCTGGCGGGCCGCTACCCCTCGCGCGCCGATCTGGCGCGCTGGGCAGGGCTTGCCGCGCCTGCTGCTGCCA
>DMZZ01000115.1:0-3121 GCA_003484805.1 Comamonadaceae bacterium
GGACGGCTCCAGCGCTTGTCACGGCAGGGCACAGCGCCATGTTGGGCAATGGCGATGGTGGCACCCACTGGTGGCAGTCCATCCTGTCAGCCCTGCCCATCATGGCTTTGCTGGCCGGTCTGGTGGTGATCAACCTGGATCTGGATGAAGCAGGCACCCTGGAAGTTGCCGAGGTCGATGCCGCCCTGTTGGCTGATGACCTGCCCCCTGCCGCTTACTCGGATCCCGGCTTTGTGCAGTTCCTGAAATTGGGCGGTGCAAAGTCCCATTGACCCGACCCTCGACTGCATGCACGCATCCGGACCCTCCTCCTCCCTCTCCCCCCGCAGTCCCACGCCAGCCATCGTGCTGGCGTGCGCTTTGCTGGGCGCGTTGACCGCAGGAGGATGGCGGTTCGTTCAGCAGGCGCCCATGACCCCCGGCACCACCATCGAGGTGCCATCGGACGTGCCCGGCCCCCTGGTGAGCACGCCCGACTCCCGCACGCCGCCTGCCGTGAACGCCCGCGGTGAAGGGCCCGGATGGGAAACCCTCAATACTCCCCAGAAACTGGCGCTTTACCCCCTGGCCGATCGCTGGGCGCTGCTCAGCCGATTACAGAAGCGCCGCTGGCTGGCCTTGGCCCAGGGTTTTGCCGCACTACCCACCGACGAGCAGGCCCGTCTGCATGACCGGATGACCGAATGGGCCAGCCTCAGCGCGCAACAGCGTAACCAGGCCCGGCTGAATTTCGCCGTGACCCACCGCATGGCCCCGGAAGACAGGCGCACGCAATGGGATGCCTATCAGGCGCTGAGTGAAGAAGACAAGCGCAAACTGGCCGCCCGTGCCGCCCAGAAGCCCCAGGGCGCAGCCCCCGCGCTGCGCCCCGTTTCCCCCAAGAAGCTGGCCAAGGTGCCTGCCGCCATCAACGCTCCCGGCAATCCGGCGAATCCGCCCAAGGTCGCACCGGCTCCAGGCGCAACGGCGCGCATTGCCGCACCCGGTGGCTTGCCGCCCGAAAGCCGTCCCGCAGCCACTGCGGAGAATACGGGCGTGGCCCCCGCTGCACTGCTCCCGGCCGCTTCCGCCCCGGCACCATCCGCCAGCGCATCGACTTCGGCTCCATCCGATGCCCCGGCAGAAGCCCAGCCAGCGAACCTCTATCTGAACTGAAGGCGTGAAGCCGCCCGCCATGCCCATGCCAGCCTCCCCGTCGATTTCTCCGAATTCCAGCCCCGACCGCACCCACGGCATGGCCCCCAGCCTGGGGCGCCGGATGGCGTGCTGGCTCTATGAAGGCATCCTGATGTTCGGCGTGGTCTTCATTGCAGGCTATCTGTTCGGCACACTGAGCCAGACCCGCAACGCCCTGGACAACCGCAATGCGCTACAGGCCTTCCTGTTCGTCGTGTTCGGCATCTATTTCACCTGGTTCTGGGCCAAAGGCCAGACCCTGGCCATGAAGACCTGGCATATCCGCGTGGTGGACACCGCCGGACGGCCCGTGTCCCAGCCACGCGCCCTCGCACGCTATGCCCTGAGCTGGCTGTGGTTCCTGCCGCCCCTGCTGGCCGTCGCCCCTTTCTCGCTGCCAGCGGGCGAAGTGGCGGTCATCGTTTTTGGCTGGGTCGCCGTCTGGGCACTGGCCAGCCGCCTGCACCCGCAACAGCAGTTCTGGCANNTTCCGTGGGTGGTGAAATCCCCTCTCTGCAAAGCCGCCCATGTCTGTGTCCCGTCCCCTCGACACCGAGCCTGTGAATCCCCAGAAAACCCGCAGGGGCTTGCACCGCCTCTGGCATGCCACAGGTTACTCGCTGCAGGGCCTGCGCACGGCCTGGGGCGAAACAGCCTTTCGCCAGGAAGCCATCGCAGCCATGGTGCTGCTGCCCGCTTCGGCCTGGCTGGGCCGCACCTGGGTGGAAACGGCTCTGCTGGCCGGCACCGTGGTGCTGCTCATGGTCGTCGAACTGCTCAACACCGGTATCGAGGCAGCCATCGATCGCATCGGTCCCGAATGGCATGACCTGTCCAAACGCGCCAAGGACGTGGGCAGCGCCGCCGTGCTGCTGAGCCTGCTGCTGTGCGCGGGCGTCTGGGGCACAGCTCTGTTTCAAAGGTTTTTTCATGGCTGAACCGGCTTTCTCGCTGTGCATCTATTGCGGCTCGCGTCCCGGCGAGAACCCGCTGTTTGCCGACGCGGCGCGTACCGTGGGCACCTGGATCGGCCAGCATGGAGGCCAGCTGGTCTATGGCGGCGGCAGCGGAGGCCTGATGGGCACCGTGGCCCGGGCCACGGCCGATGCAGGCGGGCGCGTGGTGGGCGTGATCCCGCAGTCGCTGGTGGACCGCGAGTTCGCCAACCGCGACTGTGATGAACTGCACATCGTGCAGACCATGCACGAGCGCAAGGCCCTGATGGCCGAGCGCAGCGGCGCCTTCCTGGCGCTGCCCGGCGGCATTGGCACTTTCGAGGAACTGTTCGAGGTCTGGACGTGGCGCCAGCTGGGCTACCACGACAAGCCCATTGGCCTGCTCAATGTGGCGGGCTACTACGACGGCCTGCTGGCTTTCCTGCAGGGCAGCGTGCAAAGCGGCTTCATGGGCCCCTGGCAGATGGATCTGGTGGATGCGTCCACCGACGCGGCTCCACTGCTCGCCCGGCTGGCGCAGGCGGCACGGTGCGCAGTCCCTGGAGCGGCGCTGCGCACGGTGATCTGACGGCCCTGCCGCAGGTGGCGCCCCCGTCAGATCGCGGAATCGTCCAGGTCGCCGGTGCGGATGCGCACCACGCGCTCGACCGGCGTGACGAAGATCTTGCCGTCGCCGATCTTGCCCGTGCGGGCCACGCCCACGATGGCATNNTGGGCAGGAAGTCCACCACGTATTCCGCGCCCCGGTAGAGCTCGGTATGGCCCTTCTGGCGGCCAAAACCCTTGACTTCGGTGACCGTCAGGCCCGTGACGCCGCAATCGGCCAGGGCCTCGCGAACTTCTTCGAGCTTGAAGGGCTTGATGACGGCGGTGATCATTTTCATGGTGGAGATTCCTCAAAGACAAAAAACAGATGGGGCGCGACAAGCCACCCACGGCGCATGACACCGGCCCAACCCCAGCCAGGGCTCCCGCGCAAGGGCCGCCCC
>DMZZ01000396.1:0-2925 GCA_003484805.1 Comamonadaceae bacterium
CGCCGTACCACGGTGCGCGCCAGCAAGGGCGACACGGTGACCAGTCTGGCCCGGCGCCACCGGCTGAATGCGGCCAGCGTGGCCGACTGGAACGATGTGAAAGTCAATGCCGCCTTCAAGGCCGGGCAGCAGGTGGTGCTCTACATGCCCGTGCGTACCGGCCAACCTGCGAAGGTCGCCCCGGCGAAAAAATCCGCTGGCAACCCGGCCCCTGCCCGGCGCGGCGGCAAACCTTCCAAAGTGAAGCGGCGCTGAGGTTCTGCACCGTCATGGGCGCACGCCGTCAGAAACGCAACTGGTGCATGCCCAGCAGCCCCAGAATGCCGATCACGATGAGGTACAGCGCCACGATGGTGCTGAGCAGGCGCGGAAACACCAGAATCAGGATACCTGCCAGCAGGGAAATGATGGGTGCGAGGCCGAGATGAAGTGTCATGGGTAGGTCGTAAGGGTGAGGTGAGACGCCAGCGTACCAGTTCTTCAGGGCGGAAATACCATTCCACGCCCCTGGAACGATGTAGCGCATGGAATGGGCACCGCCCAAGCCAGCAGCCGCCGTGCCAGGGCCGACCCGCCGCACTGAGCAAAGTCCCCTTGCCGCATCGGGCAGCGATGCCAGCGAAGGGAGACGCGGCGAAGCTCAGGGTGTTGTCACCTCTTCACGCGCTGAATTTTTGCTTGGCCTTGCGCGCGAACTCCTGGGTGAAGGTGCGCGTGAGGTCGGGACGCCGGGCTGCCAGTGCGGGGTCCAGTGCGCTCAAGGCGCGCAGGGAGGTCTCAGCCCCCCCCTCGGGCATCAGTCCGTCGGGCGAGATCGCCTCGCGCACGCGGGCCAGCGCAGCCAGGTACAGGCTGCGCTCGCCCATGGATTCATCGGGCGGCACCGTCTTGACGATATCGGCCGGCGCAGCCGTCTGCAACCACTTGAGGGCATGCACCACGCCATAAGCCAGCGCCTGCGCCTCGACCGGGCGCTTCTGAAGGAAGGACACGGGTGCTACCAGACAGCTTCCGGGCATGGTTCCGCCAAACAGCGCGTGTGCGCCGGCCAGGCTGCGGGCGTCGCTGACCACGCGCACTTCGCCTCGGCGCTCCAGCCGGGACATCACCGGATCGGCATGGCACAGCGCCTGTACCTGTCCTGAGCGCAGCGCCGCCATGGCCTGCGTGCCGTCCCCCACAGGCACAAAACGGACGTCGTCCGTGGGGACACCGGCCTGCGCCAGCGCCATGCAGGCCATGGCATGCGCCATGGACCCCAACGAGCAGACCCCGATCGTGCGCCGCCGCAAATCTGCAGGCGAGCGGTATTGCGGCAGGGCCTTGACCGATACCGCCAGCACCAGCTGCGGAGCCCGCGCCTGCAGCACCAGCGAACGCACGGCGGCACGGCCATCGTGCGCCAGCAAGGTCTGCTCGAACCCCATGGCACCGACATCGGCCACCCCCTCTTGCACGGCCCGCAGGGCCTGTGCATNNAGCCAGGTGATGTCTGCCCCCTCGGAACGAAAGAATTCGAGCCGGGTGGCCACGCTCAGGGGAAGGTGCCGGAACGCGTACGCTGCCCGCCCGCCCACAGCCACCCGCACGCGGGTGGACGACGCACTGGCGCGGGCAACCCGGCCGGGTGCAAGCCCCGCCATGGTGATGGCGGACAGCGCGCCCAGAACACGGCGACGGGAAGACAGGGAATCCACGGTGAATGTTTCAGAATTGATGCAGCGCAGCAATTTTGCGCCAAACCCGCATCGAGCGCATCAGGGTGAGCCCGTGCGGGTTTCTACGGACCCGCCACGACGCCCCCGGGCTCGGCCCTCACCGGTAGCCGAGAAAGAAGATGCCGATGTTGGTGAACAAGGCCGCGCCCCAGAAAACACTGCGGGCCGTGGGCATGTCCGAGACGTACATCATGATGTAGAACAGCCGAAGCAGTACATACAGCATGGCCAGCAGATCCAGCGCCGTCTGGCCCGCGCCCAGCTGGTGCGCCACGACGACCGCGCCGATGAAGAACGGCAAGGCCTCGAAGCTGTTGGCCTGCGCCGCATTGGCGCGCGCCGCAGCACCCGTTTGCTGGGCAAGCCAGGCACGGGGATTGTGGTTGTCGTAGCCCCCCTCCGATCGCTTCTTGCCCATGCCCGCACGCTTGGCAATGAGGGAGCACAGCAGGGGGAGCAGTGCCGCCACAAAGACGCACCAGTAGGCAACCGTGAAGTGGGCCATGTGAGGGGTGTTCATTTTCAGATAAAAATAGCTTCCAGCGCCCTATTTTAAAGCGCTGACAGCTATTGATTTTGGAGTATTTTCTAGCGCCGGTCCGCAAGCGCGTGGGCAATGGTGCCCAGGTCCACATACTCCAGCTCGCTGCCCACAGGCACACCGCGCGCCAGCCGCGTGACCTGCAGCCCCCGCGCCTTGAGCGCCTCGCCAATCACATGCGCCGTGGTCTCACCCTCGGCCGTGAAATTGGTGGCCAGAATGACCTCCTGCACCACACCATCGGTGGCACGCTGCAGGAGTTTTTGCACGCCAATGTCGCGCGGCCCCACCCCGTCGAGCGGCGAAAGCCGCCCCATGAGCACGAAATACAGGCCCTTGAAGGCTCCCGTGCGCTCCAGCGCCGACTGGTCGGCGGGCGTCTCCACCACGCACAGCCGCGTGGCGTCGCGCTCCGGGTCCAGGCAGGTGTCGCACACCTCGGCCTCGGTGAAGGTATGGCAGCGCGTGCAGTGGTGCACATGGTCCGCCGCCTGCGCCAGCGCCTGCGACAGCAGTTGCGCGCCCGCCCGGTCGTGCTGCAACAGATGAAAGGCCATGCGCGCTGCCGACTTCACCCCCACCCCCGGCAGCCGCCGCAGGGCCTGGATCAGCGCGTCAAGGGTGTTGGTGGTGGACATGCAAATAAAAGGAATTCGAAATGGGATG
>DMZZ01000049.1:0-4682 GCA_003484805.1 Comamonadaceae bacterium
CGATGGGTGACAAGGTCTCGGCCAAGCAGGCCATGATCAAGGCCGGTGTGCCCTGTGTGCCCGGCTCGGACGGCGAATTGCCCGACGACCCGGTACAGATCCGGCGCATTGCCAAGGCTGTGGGCTACCCCGTCATCATCAAGGCGGCGGGCGGCGGCGGTGGGCGCGGTATGCGCGTGGTGCACACCGAGGCGGCCCTGGTCAACGCCGTGCAGATGACCAAGGCCGAGGCGGGAGCAGCGTTTGGCAATCCTGCGGTCTACATGGAAAAATTCCTGCAGAACCCGCGCCATATCGAAATTCAGATCCTGGCCGACAAGCACCGCAATGCCGTTTATCTGGGTGAGCGCGACTGCTCCATGCAGCGACGCCACCAGAAGGTGATCGAGGAAGCGCCTGCACCGGGCATTCCGCGCCGCCTGATCGACCGCATCGGCGACCGCTGTGTCGCGGCCTGCAAGAAGATCGGCTACCGCGGTGCGGGCACGTTCGAGTTCCTGTACGAGAACGGCGAGTTCTACTTCATCGAAATGAACACGCGCGTGCAGGTGGAGCACCCGGTGACCGAATGGATCACCGGCGTGGACATCGTGCGCACCCAGATCATGGTGGCGGCGGGCGAGAAGCTGCCATTCACCCAGCGCCAGATCGAGATCCGGGGCCATGCGATCGAGTGCCGCGTCAACGCCGAAGACCCGTACAAGTTCATCCCGTCACCCGGCCGCATCACCAAGTGGCACGCGCCGGGCGGGCCGGGGGTGCGTGTGGACTCGCATATCTACACAAACTATTTCGTGCCGCCCAATTACGACTCGATGATCGGCAAGATCATCGTCCATGGAGACACGCGCGAGCAGGCGCTGGCGCGCATGCGCACGGCGCTGTCGGAAACCGTGGTGGAGGGTATCAATACCAACATACCGCTGCACCGCGAGTTGATGGTGGACGCCAAATTCATGGATGGCGGTACCAACATCCACTACCTGGAAGAGTGGTTGTCACAGCGCCAGCGCTGAAACACCGGAAGGGCGCTCGCAGAAAGCGCCCTTTTTCATTGCTTATCCCAAGAGGCACGAAGCCATGCATGAACTAAGCCTGTTGTGCCCGCAAGACCGGGTCGAAGCCCTGAGTGACGCGCTGGAAGCGCTGGATGCGCTCAGCGTCTCGGTGGAAGACGCTGATGCACAGACCGATGCCGAGCAGGCGCTGTTCGGTGAGCCCGGTATGCCGCCGCCCCGTGCAGGCTGGCAGCGCAGCCGTGTGGTGGCGCTGTTTGGCACCGAAGCGGCCGCGCAGGAGGCGCAGCAATTGCTGGCCGTGCAGGATTTTTTCGAGGGATGCGAGGTCTCCGGACTGGTGCCGCTGGTCGATCAGGACTGGGTGCGGCTGACGCAGTCGCAGTTCGCGCCGGTGGACATCACGCCGGATTTCTGGATCGTGCCGACCTGGCACGAGCCGCCGGCCCAGGCCAGGACCATCATCCGGCTCGATCCGGGCCTGGCCTTTGGCACCGGCACGCACCCGACCACGCGCATGTGCCTGCGCTGGATTGCCCGCCAGGGCCATGGCGCGGCGCTTGGCCGTGTGCTCGACTACGGTTGCGGCTCGGGCATCCTGGCCATCGGTGCGGCCAAGTTTGGTGCTACCGACATCGATGCTGTCGATATCGACCCGGCTGCGGTGGAGTCCGCTGCGCTCAATGCGCAGGCCAATGGCGTACAGCTGCAGACCGGTCTGCCCGACAAGGCCAGCGGCAGCTACCAGACCGTGCTGGCCAATATCCTGGCCACGCCGCTGCGGGTGCTGGCGCCACTGCTGTGCGGCCATGTGGCCCCCGGCGGCCATCTGGTGCTGGCCGGTATTCTGGAACGCCAGGCCGAGGAATTGCAGGAAGCCTATGCCCCGTGGCTCTCGCTCTCGGTGGCGGACCGCGAGGAGGGCTGGATTCTGATGACTGCCATGCGCTGAATCGGGAGCGGCCCGCAGTGCGAGGCGCCCCTACAATGCACAGCCCATGAGCCAGATCACCCGCTGTCCGTCTTGTGCGACGATGTTCAAGGTCGTTGCAGACCAGTTGCGCATTTCCGAAGGCTGGGTGCGCTGCGGGCACTGCCAGCAGGTTTTTGACGCTTCGGCCCATCTGCAGCCATCCCAGCCCACGGCATTGATGCCGGACATGGCGCTGGACAAGATGCGGCCCCCGCCCCAGCCTGTGCCGCGCGCCGAGCCTCCCGCACGGGCCTGGGGCACGTCTGCTGCCCGCACTGCCCCGGCACAGGCCGACAAGGCGCCCGAACCTGCCATTGCCGACAGGGACACGAAGGTTCTTCAAGTCCCTGAGGCCACGGTGCCCGCCTTTCTGGTAGCTGAACCTTTGCCGGTGTCCCGGGGCCGGGAAATGCCGGGCCTGATGTCGGAACCTTTGCCACCCCTGGCGTGGGTGGATCCCTCAGGTCTGCCGGCGGTGGAGACGCCTGCGGCGCAGACCCCCGTGACGGAATGGCCCGCGATCGAATTCGCTCCAGAGCCCGTCCCCAGGGCCCCTTCGACGGGGTATGAACTGCCATCACCGGTGCTCGAAGACGGCGATGCGGGTATGGACCTGGGTCTGGATCCGGCCCCCCGGGAGGTCATGGCAGCCCCTGCGGTGCAAGACACGCCGGCGGACCTTGCCTTGCGCGAGGCCTTGAACGAGGTGCTGGCCAGGCGCACCAATGGGGCACCGGAGCCTGATCAGCCCCCTTCTGTGCCAGAGCAGGAGCCCGAGAGGCGGAGTCTTGCAGAGGCAGAGGACGCCGCCCTTGCGCCGTCCTTGCCAGACGGGGGGGCTGCTTGGCGCGAAGGGGGGAGGGCTGACGCTGCATCGGGCGATCCGGCCGCAATGAGCGTAGAAGCCCAGGAAGCGGCACAGGATCCTGAACTGCCCGCGGCACCGCAGCTGGAATCGGCTCCAGACACGGACCCGGGTGCGGATGCGCTGGCGGGAGAGCTGTCCTTTGTGCGGGCGGCCCGGCGCAAGGCCTTCTGGCGCAAGACGCCGATACGGCTCGGCCTTTTTCTGTTGAGCCTGATGCTGCTTTGCGGTTTGCTGCTGCAGGTGGCCGTGCAGGAGCGCCGGTGGATCGCTGCCACATGGCCCGCATTGCGCCCCGCGCTGGAGCAATTGTGCGGCCCCCTCCACTGCGATGTCGGGCCGTACCGGCAGATTTCTGCAGTGATCGTGGATGGTTCCACATTCCACAAGATCAAGGGCGATCAGTACCAGTTTTCCCTGACCCTCAAGAACCGTTCGGAAACCCGTGTGGAGATGCCTGCGGTCGAGTTGACATTGACCGACGCCCAGGACCAGCCCGTGCTGCGGCGGGTCTTGACACCGCAAGATCTGGCCGCCCCTGCCGAACTGTCCGCGCAGGGTGAATGGAATCTGGCCGCTTCCCTGCTCGTGAATCTGGGCAGCACACGCATCACGGGCTACCGGGTGCTCGCTTTTTACCCCTGATACAGTTTTGCCTTTCATCAGATAACGTCGTTGGGTCGTCTCGCCGTGCCAGAGCACTGTCTTCAACTCCCCGCCTAGTTCTCGGATGAAATACAAAACCGTATGAAATGGCCTTGTGCCGGAATGAACGATTGATATGGCTGTACTGATTTGTGGATCTCTGGCGTTTGACACCATCATGACCTTCGAGGGCCGCTTTGCCGAGCAGATCCTGCCCGACCAGTTGCATATTCTCAATGTGTCTTTTCTGGTGCCGGGGTTGCGCCGGGACTATGGCGGTTGCGCAGGGAACATCGCCTACAGCCTCAAGCTTCTGGGCGGTGAGCCCGTTCCCATGGCCATGCTGGGGAGCGATGGTGCGGACTACCTGCAGCGCCTCGCGTCGCTCGGGATCAGCACCCGTTGTGTGGGCCAGGNNTGACCGACCGCGACAACAACCAGATTACTGCCTTCCACCCCGGCGCCATGATGCAGGCCCATGCCAACCGCATCGATGGCAGCGTGCCGGACATCCGCGTCGGCATCATCGCGCCCGATGGCCGCGACGCCATGATCGAACATGCCGCCCAGTTCCAGGCCGCCGGTATTCCTTTCGTGTTCGATCCGGGCCAGGGCCTGCCGATGTTCTCGGGCGAAGAACTCACGCGGTTTGTCGAACAGGCCACCTGGGTTACGGTGAATGACTACGAGGGCAAGATGCTCTGCGAACGCACGGGGCTCGGCCTGGCAGAGCTCTCGCGCAAGGTGCAGGGCCTGGTGGTCACGCTGGGGGGGCAGGGCTGCGAAGTCTGGGTGGATGGTGTCCGCACGGTGGTGCCACCCACCCCACCGGCCGGTATCGTGGACCCCACGGGCTGTGGCGATGCATGGCGTGGTGCGCTGTTGTTCGGTCTGGAGCGGGGCTGGCCCCTGGTGCAGTGCGCCGGGCTGGGCAATCGACTGGGCGCGCTCAAGATTGCTGCACGCGGCCCGCAGAACTACACGCTCGATTTCGACCCCGCCGCGTTGGTGCCCTGACGGGGCTGCCATCGCGACAGACATAAAAAAACCCGGTGCAATGCACCGGGTTGGATACGACAGCCGGGGCTGGGTATCAGGGTTTTTGACCCGTCGGGAAGGGCCACGCAGCCTGGGGGTTGAGCGTGGTCTGTGCAGCAGGGGCGGCAGGTGCCTTCTCTGCGGC
>DMZZ01000136.1:0-1497 GCA_003484805.1 Comamonadaceae bacterium
GGTGCCGCGCTGCCATGAATCCAGAAACCCAAGCCCCGGCCTCTGTGCTGCCTGCGCTGACGCGCCACCGCGTCTGGAACCAGCTTGACCCGGCCACGCTGGCGGCCCTGGCACCCCAGTGGCAACTGGAGACCGCCGACGTGGGCACCCCCCTGCTGCCGCAGGGGCGGCTGCACAGCCGCACGGGCCTGATCCTGAGCGGTGCGGTGGACCTGCACGACCCCGACCTCGACATGGCCGTGCACCTGCAGCCCGGCGAGATGTTCGGCTTCGGGGCCACCCCGGCCCAGCACCTCACCACCTGGCAGGCCACGGCGGCGGCGGACTGCAGCATTGCCTGGCTGGCGCCCGACACCGTGTCGGCGCTGTGCCGCGACCACAGCGCGCTGGCCTACTTCTTTCCCTCGCTGCCTGGCGCAGGCCAGGGCGCCACTGCCGCGCATGCGCCCGACTCGGGCGTGCACCTGAACCTGCTGGGCACGCCGGTGCGCTCGCTCATCAAGCGCGAACCGATCACCCTGCCACCCGAGACCTCCATCCGCGCCGCCGCCGAGATGATGAGCGAGTTGCGCGTGTCGTCGGTGCTGCTGGTCGAGCAGGACCATCTGTTTGGCCTGGTGACCGACCGCGACCTGCGCAACCGCGTGGTGGCGCAGGGGCTGGACATTGCGCGCCCCGTCTCCGACATCGCCACGCTGGCGCCGCTGACCATGCAGGCACAGAGCCCGGCGTTCGAGGCCCTGCTGCTGATGGCGCGGCACAACATCCACCACATGCCGGTGATGGACGGCGCCCGCATTGCCGGCATGATCACCGCCACCGACCTGGCCGAGCAGCACAGCACCTCGCCGGTGTACCTGGCGGGCGATGTGTACAAGCAGCCCACGGTGCAAGGCCTGGTGCTGGCCAGCGGCAGGGTGCGCCAGTTGCAGCAGCACCTGGCGGCGGCCGATGCCAGCGCCTACAGCACGGGGCACATCATCACCACCATCACCGACGCGGTGACCACCCGGCTCATCCACCTGGCCGAGGCCGAACTGGGCCCGCCGCCGGTGGACTATGTCTGGGTGGCCGCAGGCTCGCAGGCGCGCAGCGAACAGACCGCACGCACCGACCAGGACAATTGCCTGGTGCTGGACGACCGTTACGACGAGGCCCTGCACGGTGATTACTTCCGCGCGTTCACCCGCTTTGTCTGTGACGGGCTCAACGCCTGCGGCTATGTGCACTGCCCGGGCGAAATGATGGCCATGACCGACAAGTGGCGCCAGCCGCGCGCACGCTGGGCGCAGTACTTTCACCAGTGGGTGGACAAGCCCGAGCCCATGGCGCTGATGCTGACCTGCGTGTTCTTCGACCTGCGCGCCATTCACGGCAAGGTGGACCTGCTCGACAGCCTGCGCCACGAGGTGTTGCAGCGCACCAAGGGCAACAGCCTGTTCCTGGCGCACATGGTAGGCAACGCCCTCAAGCACCGCCCGCCGCTGGGGCTGTTCG
>DMZZ01000136.1:1607-3381 GCA_003484805.1 Comamonadaceae bacterium
AGATGGCACAGGGCCAGGCGCCCGACAATTTTCTGGCGCTGGAGGAGTTGTCGAACTTCGAGCGCAGTCACCTCAAGGAGGCGTTCTCGGTGGTGCAGACGCTGCAGGGGGTGTTGGGGCAGCGGTATCAGACGGGGCGGTATTGAGTGTTTTTCGGCTCTGGCGCTTGTTGGACATGCGTTGGTAGCTATTGTTTTTATAGCTTCCGCTGTGCCTTATTTGGGGGCGGGAGCCGGGGTGTGCGCCCGGCGGCGCAGTAACTTTCTCTTGTCTCGCCAAGAGAAAGTCACCAAAGAGAAAGCGACCCTGCTGTGCGTGTCCCTCCGCTGCGCTACGGGCAACCTGCCCTGCGCTTCTCGGCACGCACAGAAGGGAACCCGCAACCGGACATCCCCACAGGCCATCGCTGCGCTCGGCCTGGATTGCGCAGCGCAAGGCGCTTGCGCCCGCGAAGACAGGGCCGAGCGCAGCGATGGCCCGTATGGCTGTTGGGTGGTTGGGCTCCCCACCCCTTCTGTATGCGCCTGGGGCGCGCAGGAGGCGGGGTGGCGTGGGTGTGCCGCAGGACACACCCACGCTTCGTCAACTGACTCGCCGCGTCTGTCTGAACGGAGCGCCGCAGGCGCGCAGTGAGTTACGCGGCGCACCCCGCATCCGAGCACCCCAGGTTGCCCCGTAGCGCAGCGAAGGGGTCGCAGACAGTAGGGTCGCCTTCTTTTGCCTTCTTTTCTTGGCGAGACAAGAAAAGAAGGTGCGCCGCCGGGCGCACACCCCGGCTCCCGCCCTCCGCAAAAGCACACCATGAACTAGAAAAACAATAGCTACCAGCGCTTACCCCATAAGCTCCAGACCCAAAAAACACTCAATATTTCAACCGCGCGTAATACGTCTTCTGCGCCGCCTCGCGCGCCTGGCGCAGCGTGTGGATGCCCTGCTCCTGCAGCAGCGGAATCAGCCGCAGCCAGATCTCCGCCGTCACCAGCGCATCGCCCAGCGCCGTGTGGCGCCCCAGCACGGTGACGTTGAAGCGCTCGGCAATGGCTTCGAGCCGGTGCGACTCCTGGTTCGGGTGCACCACGGCCGACAGCAGCAGCGTGTCGAGCACGGGCTGGTGAAAGGCCACCCCCGTGGCCTTCTCCTGCAGCTGCAGAAAGCGCATGTCGAACGCCGCGTTGTGCGCCACCAGCACCGTGTCCTGCGTGAAAGCGTGGAACACCGGCAGCACCTCGCCAATGCGCGGCTTGCCCGCCACCATGTCGTCGGTGATGCCATGGATGGGGATGGACGCCGCCGGGATGCCGCGCCCCGGGTCCACCAGTTGCTCGAAGCACTCCTGGCGCAGCAGCTTGCCGTTGACGATGCGCGCCGCACCGATCTGGATGATGGCGTCGCCACCGGCAGGGTTCAGGCCGGTGGTTTCGGTGTCGAACACGGTGTAGGCCAGCTCGGACAGCGGACGGTCGTCCAGCGCGCTGCCCTGGTCGGCCTGCTTGAACAGATCGAAGTCGTAGTACTCGGGGCGGCTGTATTCGCTCTCGCCTAAAGCGGCGTCCACCACGCCCTGCACGCTGGCCAGGGGCAGCATGAAGCGGAAGAACGCCTGGTGGCGCACCCGCTCGCGCTCGAACCACATCTCGCCGCCGTGGCGCTCGACCACGTCGCGCACCGTCAGGGGGCTGCGCTCGTTGCCAAAGCGCATCGAGTCCATCTCCCAGCTCATCACCGTCTCGTTGCTCATGGCCTGGCCGCTCCAGACCAGATCCAGCTGCGCATG
>DMZZ01000270.1:0-3520 GCA_003484805.1 Comamonadaceae bacterium
CTCGGGAATGATCAGCGTTCGCTCGAACTGCCCGGTGTTGCGTGCATTGATGCGGAAGTAGGACGACAGCTCCATGGGGCACTTCACGCCTTTGGGGATGTAGACAAACGAGCCGTCGGAGAACACCGCCGAGTTGAGCGCGGCGTAGAAGTTGTCGCCCACGGGCACCACGCTGCCCAGGTAACGCTCGATCAACTCCGGGTGGTGCTCCACGGCGTGCGAGAACGAGCAGAAGAGCACGCCCACCGCTGCCAACTGCGCGCGGAAGGTGGTGCCAACCGACACCGAATCGAACACAGCATCCACGGCCACACCGGCCAGCCGGGCGCGTTCGTGCAGCGGCACGCCGAGCTTTTCGTAGGTTTCCAGCAGCTTGGGGTCCACTTCGGCCAGGCTTTTCGGGCCATCCTTGAGGGATTTGGGGGCCGAGTAGTAGCAGAGCGCCTGGAAGTCGATGGGCTCCACATGCAGTCGGCCCCAGTCTGGCGGCTCCATGGCCTGCCAGCGTGCAAAGGCGGCCAAGCGCCACTGCAACAGGAAGTCGGGCTCGCGCTTGCGCCGTGAGATGGCGCGGACCGTGCTTTCATCCAGCCCCGGAGGCAGGGCGTCGGATTCGATGTCGGTGATGAAACCGTGCTGGTAGGGGCGATCGAGTGCCTGCGTCAGCGGGGCTGCCTGCTCAGCGCGGGACATTGGGTGCCTCCAAGCCGTGGAGTGTGTGCCGTGCGAGGGCAAGTGGGTTGCCAGTGGCACCAGGAGCAGGGGTCATGAGTGGGCCTTGATTGCGGTGTTTTAATATGCATAGCGTATGTATCTTTAATGGGCGCCGCAAGTTGAAGCCCCTGTGACCGCACCACTGCCATGGGCATCGACGGGCCGGGGGTCGTGCATAAATGACACAAAGACGGCCTATGCTGCCGGTATGTACGAGGACGCCATCCCGTGTGGCGACGGGATGGTAGACAATGATCTACGTGCCGTAGCACATCCCTCCTGACCGATGCACTCCCCCACGCCCCTTCAACGACAGTGGCTGCTTTCGCTGCTGGTGTTTGCATGCGGCCTGCTGCTGGTGGTGGCATGGGTGCGTCACTCGGAACGGTTGCAGCGCGAAAAGAGCATGGCGCTGGCCACCGATCTGGCCGCAGACCACGCCCAGTCGTTGCAGCGCGGCATCGAGCGCGCCCTGTCGGCTACCTACGCCATTGCGGCGCTGGTGCGTCAGGGCCATGGCAAGGTGGAGGGGTTTGAAGGCATTGCCACCGAAATGCTGCCCTTTTATCCGGGCATCGCCGCACTGGGCCTNNAACCAGCTGAAAGATACTGCGCAAAACAAGGAAGCCCGGCTGGCGCGCGATACCGGGCACCTGACGCTGGCCGGCCCGCTCATGCTGGCCCAGGGCGGCATGGGGGTGGTGGGGCGGTTGCCCATCTTTTTGTCGGACCTCGACGGCGAGCGCCGCTTCTGGGGGTTTACCTACGTCACGCTGCGCTTTCCCGAATCGCTCGATGCGGCCCGCTTTCCCCTGCTGCGTGAGCGGGGGTATGCCTACGAGTTGTGGCGCGTGGTGCCGGACACCGGCGTGCGCCAGCGCATCGAGGCGTCGAACGAGCAGGCGCTGACCCATCCTGTCGAGCGCACACTCCAGTTGCCCAACGGTGTGTGGACCTTGAGTGTGGCCCCCGTCAACGGGTGGGTTGACACCGCAAGTCTGGTGATGGAGGCCATGGTCGGTGTCCTCGTCAGCGGCCTGTTGGCCTATCTGGCCTGGCTGCTGTATGCCATGCGGCTGCGCGACACCCAGCTCGAAGCCCTGGTGGCCGAGCGAACTGCTGAAATTCTGGCCACCCAGCAGCACCTGGAGGCTACGGTCAATGCCATTCCCGACATGCTGTTCGAAGTGGGGCTCGATGGACGTTACTTCAGCACCCATTCACCGCGCGAGGAACTGCTGGCACGGCCCGGCAACGAGCTGCTGGGCCGAACGGTGCAGGAGGTCATGCCGCCGGAGCCGGCCCGCAAGGTGCTCGATGCGCTGCAGGAGGCGAATGAGAAGACCTGGTCCGTCGGGACACAGATCTGCCTTCCGCTGGACATCGGGCCGCGCTGGTTTGAACTGTCCGTGGCCCGCAAGGCGGTCGCCCCCGGTGAGGCGCCCCGGTTTGTGGTGCTTTCGCGCGACATCACCAAGAACAAGGAAGCCGAGGAAAAAGTGCTTCAGCTGGCGCACTTCGACGTTCTGACCGGCCTGCCCAACCGCAGCCTGCTGGCAGACCGTTGCCAGTACGCCCTGAGCAGTGCGCAGCGCAACAACCAGACGGTTGCGCTGATGTTTCTGGATCTGGACCACTTCAAGAACGTCAACGATTCGCTGGGCCACCGGGTGGGCGATGCCTTGCTGCGTGCACTGGCCCGGCGCCTGAGCACCCTGGTGCGTGAGCAGGACACCGTGTCGCGCCTCAGCGGGGATGAGTTCATCCTGGTGCTGCCCGAGACCGATGCCCTGGGAGCGGCCCATGTGGCCGAAAAGCTGCTGCAGGCGGCAGCCGAGCCGTTCGAGATCGAGTCGCATGAGCTGATCGTCACGCCCAGCATCGGCATTGCGATGTACCCCAACGACGGCGCCGACTTCGACACCCTGTCGCGCTGCGCCGATGCGGCCATGTATTCGGCCAAGCAGCATGGCCGCAACCACTACCGCTTCTTCACGGCCGAGATGCAGGCCCGCTCGGAACGCAGCCTGATGCTGGAGAACGCCCTGCGCCGGGCGCTCGAGCGTAACCAGCTTCACCTGCACTACCAGCCCCAGGTTTCGGTGGCCACGGGCACCATCATCGGGGCCGAGGCGCTGCTGCGCTGGAACCACCCCGAGCTGGGGGCCGTGTCTCCGGCCGAATTCATCCCGGTGGCCGAGAGCAGCGGCATGATTTTGCCGATCGGCGAATGGGTGCTGCGCACGGCCACGCGGCAGCTCCAGGAGTGGATGCAGGCCGGTCACACCCTGACCATGGCGGTGAACCTGTCGATGGNNTCTGATTTTCCGCAGCTGATCGACAGCATCCTGGCGCAGACTGCGCTGCCCGCGCATTGCCTGGAGCTGGAGCTGACCGAGGGTGTGGCGATGACCGACCCGGTCACGGCCATTGCCATGATGGACAAGCTGCACCAGCGCGGCGTGCTGCTGTCCATCGACGATTTCGGCACCGGTTATTCGTCGCTCAGCCACCTCAAGCGGTTCAAGGTCTACAAGCTCAAGATCGATCAGTCCTTCGTGCGCGACATCACGGACGACCCGGACGACCGCGCCATCGTCAGTGCCATCATCTCCATGGCCGACAGCCTGGGCATGCAGACCATCGCCGAGGGGGTGGAGACCGCAGGGCAACTGGCCTTTCTGCAGGCGCAGGGTTGCACCGAGGTGCAGGGCTATTACTACAGCCGGCCCGTGCCGGCCGGGCAGTTCCACCAATTGCTGGAACAAGGGCTGGGCAAGCGCTGAGACCTATGCGTGCGTGCGCA
>DMZZ01000359.1:0-5388 GCA_003484805.1 Comamonadaceae bacterium
CATCGACGCCAAACTCCAAGGGCCGTGAGCCATCCCTGGCGCCGCCCATGTCCCGGCGCTCGGTCACCAAAGGCGGGGGAACTGCACCTTGAACCGTCGGCGCGCCCGGTCCTTTGGCGCCCTGCACGCCAAGGCCCTGGACGCCCGGAGCCGAACTCACGTCACCGGCCTGTGCGGGCACCCCACCCAGCCGCCCGGGCATCTTGCGTTTGCCCGCAGCCGATACGGCTCCCTGGAGATCGCCAGCCATGCCACGCTCGTCACCCGCCACAGCAGCATCCTGCAGCGCGGTCTGCAAAAGCAGACTGCCCTCCGGCAGCAGCCCATCGGACGGGAGCAGGGTCGTTGGCGAATGTGCCGACAGCCCCGCGCCTTCTGCCGAATCTGCCCCTTGCGCCGCCCGCCCCGCCATCGCTGCCGCCCACTGCCAGGAAAGCAGCCCGCCTTGCGACACAGCCTGTGCGGCAACGTCGCTCGACGCCGGTTCGGTCGCGAGTGGATCTTCGGCGGCCACTTGCGGCACCAAGGCCTCGGGCGCGCTGCCATCGCCCAAAGCGGCGAGCAAGGCCATAAACCCGCCCGGTGCAGCGCCCCCCTGCGCATCGGCCAACGAATCCTTGGCCTGTCCAGCAGGCTTGCCCCGGTTGGCGTGGGCGACCTGCTGACCCTGGGAACTTGTCACGCGTGCTTGTTCCATTTCACTTCTCCGGGCCCGCTAGGAGCCGTTGAACGACTGGCGGTACTGCAGCGCAGCCCGCTCATCGGTTTGCTTCTGTTCTCGTCGCATCTGTGCCTGGAAGGCATCGCGCTGGCGCTTTTCCACCAGCTTTTTCAGACTGGCCAGGCGCAATTCCGCCTCCAGCAATGACCGCTCGGCCGCGCCCACACGTTCGGCATGTTGTCCGACCACGTCGGTCTGCAGCCCCGCGGCATGGCCCAGCCGGTCCATGAACTGGTAGTGGTGGTACATCACCTCTGGCTGCACCGCCGCGTTGGGGCGCATGCCCCAACGATTCTGCGTTTCACGGGCATAGCCTTCGAGCTGATCGAGCTGTGCCTGTGCGGCCTGGCTGGCGCTGCGGGCATCCTGGAGCGACCGCCGCGCGTCATCCCGCTGGCGCAAGGCCATCTCTACGGCAACCGACAGGGCGTTGGCTTCAGGCATGGTGCTCGTGCTCCCGCATTCAGTTCAGCACATCGTGCATGGCGTAGAGGCTCTCTTGCATCGGCGCCGCCTCGCGCATGCCCTGCTGCAAAAAAGCAGCCATCGCAGGCTGCAGCCGAATGGCTTCGTCCAGCAAAGGGTCCGAGCCGCTCATGTACGCCCCCACCTGCACCAGATCCCGGCTCTTCTGGTAGCGCGAATACACGGCACGGAACTGCCGCGCCAGCTCCAAATGTTCCTGCGAAACCACGTTGTGCATCACCCGCGAGGCCGACTGCTCGATATCGATGGCCGGAAAGTGCCCCGTCTCGGCCAGCGCACGCGACAACACGATGTGCCCGTCCAGAATGGCCCGCGCGGCATCGGCAATCGGATCCTGCTGGTCATCGCCCTCGGACAGCACCGTATAAAACGCGGTGATGGAGCCCACGCCATGCAGGCCGTTGCCACTGCGCTCCACCAGTTGAGGCAGCTTGGCAAAGCACGACGGCGGATACCCCTTGGTGGCGGGCGGCTCACCAATGGCGAGGGCTATCTCGCGCTGCGCCATGGCGTAACGGGTGAGCGAATCCATGAGCAGCAGCACATGCTTGCCCTTGTCGCGGAAATGCTCGGCCACCGCCGTGGCATAGGCCGCGCCCTGCATGCGCAACAGCGGGGGTGCATCGGCGGGCGCAGCCACCACCACGGCACGGCCACGGTCCTGCGCGCCCAGGATGTCCTCGACGAACTCCTTGACCTCACGGCCCCGCTCACCGATCAGTCCCACCACGATCACATCGGCCTGGGTGTAGCGCGCCATCATGCCCAGCAGCACGCTCTTGCCCACGCCCGAACCGGCAAACAGGCCCAGCCGCTGGCCCCGTCCCACCGTGAGCAAGGCGTTGATGGCGCGCACACCCGTATCCAGCGGCTCGCGCACCGGATCCCGGTCCATGGCATTGATCAGGCGCCGGTCCATGGCTTCAGCCACCACCTCCTGCAAAGGGCCACCATGATCGAGCGGGAACCCCTGGGCATCGACCACGCGGCCCAGCAGGCCATCGCCCATCGGCACGCGCAAGGCACCCACCCGATGGACAGGGCGCGACGGCTCCGGATCATCCAGGCGGGGCACGGGAATGTAAGGCGCCGCAGGCACCACACTGGCACCGCTGGACAGGCCGTGGATGTCACCCGCCGGCATCAAAAAGGCACGGTCTGCCGAAAACCCCACCACCTCGGCCAGCACCGGATCATGTCCGCGCTGCTGAACCAGGCACTGCGACCCCACCGGGACACGGATGCCCACCGCCTCGAGCACCAGGCCGGTCAGACGCATCAGCGTTCCTCGTGTTTCCAGCGGGAGATTGCCCGCGACGCGGCCCCGCGCATCCGCCAGGAAGCCGCCCCAGGATGGCGCCTTGTCAGATGCCGTCGCCATGGTTCAGTTCCTCCCATGCAGAGTCCAGCCCCAGCGGCGCGATCGCGTGCTGCCAGCGCTTTTCCAGGCTGCCATCGACCACCATGCCCGCCTGCTCCACCAGGCAACCGCCCGGCGGCACCGATGCATCGGCCACCCACTGTATCGATGCAGTCGCCATCTCCTGCTGCAGCGCGGGATGGACCAGCGCGAAATCGTCGGGATGGAGCCGCACCGTCGCCGGGCGGCCGTCCGACACCAGCATGCCCAGCGCCTCCTGCACCACCGGTTTGAGCGCAAGGGGGTTGGAGCGCAGTTCCTGACGCACCACCTGGCGCGCAATCTCGCAGGCCAGTTCCAGCACGCCTTGCGCCATGTTCTGCTGCAGATCGCTCAGGCTCGCATTCAAAGTCTGCACGACCGCGTCGAGGCGCCGGGCGGCCTCCTGGCCCTGTCCGGCCACATAGTCGTCCATGCGCTGCTGCCATTCCAGCGTGGCCTGGGCGTGGCCTTGCGCCTCGCCTTGGGCAAAGCCTTCCGCGCGGGCCTGTGCCAGCTCCGCCTGGCGCGCGGCTTCTTCCTGCTCCAGCGCAACGGGATCTTCCTCCACCGGCTCTTCCACCACGGCGTCGGAACCATCGACAGCGCCAAACTGCCACTGCGTCACATCGCCCACTTCCTCGCTCGGAATGAAGCGGGCGTAGAGACGGCTTTTGTTAGACGAATGCGTCGTCACCACCGCCTCCGATCACAATCTGGCCTTCATCCGACAGGCGCCGCACGGTCTTGAGAATTTCCTTCTGCTGCGCCTCGACCTCGGACAGGCGCATCGGCCCGCGCGATTCGAGGTCTTCGCGCAGTGCCTCGGCAGCGCGGGAAGACATGTTGGACAGGAATTTTTCGCGCAGCTCCGGCATGGCCCCCTTGAGGGCCACAATGANNGTCTGGATGGCCCGGTCGTCGAGCTTGATGACATCGTCGAACACGAACATCTTGTCCATGATCTTCTGGGCCAGATCGGGGTCATGGCTGCGGATCGACTCCAGCACCACGGTATCGACGTTCGAACCCAGCAAATTGATGATTTCGGCCGCCGTCTTGATGCCGCCGAGCGAGGTCTTGCGAATCTTGTCCCCGCCCGCCAGCACCTTGAAGAGCACTTCGTTGAGGTCCTTCAGCGCCATCGGCTGGATGCCCTCCAACGTGGCCACACGCAGCAACACCTCGCTGCGCTGGCGGTCGGTGAACTGCATCAGCACGGCAGCAGACTGCTCATGGTCCAGGTGCACCAGAATGGCCGCCACGATCTGCGGGTGCTCGTTGCGCAGCAGCTCGGCCACCGACAGCGGATCCATCCACTTCAGACTTTCAATGCCCGAAACGTCGCCGCCCTGCAGAATACGGTCGATCAGCAAACCGGCCTTGTCGTCCCCCAGCGCCCGCCTGAGCACGGCGCGCACATAGTTGCCCGTGTCGGACACCAGCAGGCTTTGCGCAGCAGCGGCGTTCGAGAACTTGTTGACCACCTCGTCCACCTTCTCGCGCGAGACGCTGCGCATGTGGGCGATGGTTTCCCCCAGCTTCTGCACCTCCTTGGGTGACAGATGCTTGAACACCTCGGCGGCTTCCTCCTCGCCGAGGGACATCAGAAAAATGGCGGCTTCGTTCAGGCCCTGGTCGTCCATGGTGCGTCTTGCCGTTCAGTCTGGGGGTCAACCAATATCGCCGTTGACCCAGTTTTTCACAATATTGGCCACTGCCATCGGATTCTGGCGCGCCAGCGCGCGGGCGTCTTCCAGGCGCAACTCTTCGGGTGTGGCCGGAACCGGTTCCCCCGGCTTGGGCGCAGGCAATGCCGGGCGCTGTGGCATCTCGGCCTCCAGCGCATCCAGCTGCGCCCCCGCCATCTGTATTTCCTTCGGCTTGCCCAGCGCCTTGAGCGCCGGCCGCACCAGACCCAGCAGCACCAGCGCGGCAAACAGCGACATGCCCACGGGCCAGGCCAGGCTGCGCGCCAGGTCCACCGCCTCGGGCTGCTTCCACAGAGGCACATCGTCCTGAGGCGCCGCATCGACCTGGAACTGCGCGTTCATGAGGTTGACCGAATCGCCCCGCTCCTTGTTGAAGCCGATGGTTTCGCGCACCAGCGCTGTCATCTGCTCGATCTGCTCGGGTGTCAGCGCCTTGGCCACCATCTTGCCCTTGTCTTCGGCCGACTGGTAGTTGACCACCACGGCGGCACTCACCCGCTTGACGGCCCAGTTGTTGCCCCGCGTCACACGGACGGTCTTGTCCACCTCGAAATTGGTGGTCGATTCACGCTTGATGTTCCCTTGCGCCGCCCCGCCCTGCTGCCCCGCCGCACCGGGAATCTGGCCAGGGCCGTTGATCGGCGCCGCCGCTGGCGCGGGCGGCTGGTTGGCAACGGCACCCACAACGGCCCCCGTAGCGGCATTCCCGTTTTCGCGGCTCTCCAGCACCTGCTGACTGCGGATCACCGTCGCGTCGGGCGCCTGGTTGGGCCGATACTGCTCCGAGGTCGATTCCGTCTGGCTGAAATCGAGCTCAGCCGTCACCTGCGCCTTGACATTGTTGCGCCCCACCACCGGCTCCAGAATCTCCTGGATGCGGCGCGTGTACTGCTGCTCGATCTGCTGCACATACTGCAGCTGCTGGGCATCCACGCCATTGCCGGCGCCCGGCTCGGACGTCTGCGACAGCAGCTTGCCGGTATCGTCGAGCACGCTCACCGCCGATGGCGCCAGCTCGGGCACGCTCGACGCCACCAGGTGCACAATGCCCGCCAACTGGGCGCGGTCCA
>DMZZ01000273.1:0-2794 GCA_003484805.1 Comamonadaceae bacterium
GCATGGCGCTGGCCGAAAAGCTGCTCGCCGCCGAGTTCAACCGCGACGGCCATGCCGTGGTGGACCACCACACCTACACCTTCCTCGGCGACGGCTGCCTGATGGAAGGCATCAGCCACGAGGCCGTGGCCCTGGCCGGCGCCTGGAAGCTGAACAAGCTGATTGCGCTGTACGACGACAACGGCATCAGCATTGACGGCCAGGTTGCGCCCTGGTTCATCGACAACACCGCGCTGCGCTTCGTCGCCTGCGGCTGGAACGTGATCGGCCCGGTCGACGGGCACGACGCCGAGAAGGTGGACGCCGCCATTGCCGAGGCGCGCCAGCAGACCGAGCGCCCTTCGCTCATCATCTGCAAGACGCACATCGGCAAGGGCTCGCCCAACCGCGCCAACACCGCCAAGGCCCACGGCGAGCCGCTGGGTGCCGAGGAAATCGCGCTGACGCGCGAGGCCCTGGGCTGGAGCCACGCGCCCTTCACCGTGCCCGACGAGGTGTACGCCGACTGGAACGCGCGCGCCACCGGCTTTGCCGCCGAGCAGGATTGGCGCGAGCGCTTCGCCGCCTACCAGGCCGCCTTCCCTGAGCTGGCCGCCGAGTTTGTGCGCCGCATGAACGGCGACCTGCCCGCTTCGTTCGCCCAGGTGGCTGTGGACACCGTGGTGCAGGCCCACACCAAGGGCGAGACCGTGGCCAGCCGCAAGGCCAGCCAGCTCGCGCTGGAGGCCTTCACCGCCGCACTGCCCGAGCTGCTGGGCGGCTCGGCCGACCTGACGGGTTCGAACCTCACCAACACCAAGAGCACGCCCAACCTGCGCTTCGACATGCAGGGCCACGTGGTCAAGAACGAGGCCGGCGTGGGTGGCCGCCACATCAATTACGGCGTGCGCGAATTCGGCATGGCCGCCATCATGAACGGCGTGGCACTGCACGGCGGTTTCATCCCCTACGGCGGTACCTTTCTCACGTTCAGCGACTACAGCCGCAACGCCATCCGCATGGCCGCGCTGATGAAGCAGCGCGTGATCCACGTTTTCACGCACGACTCCATCGGCCTGGGCGAAGACGGCCCCACGCACCAGTCCGTCGAACACGTTGCCAGCCTGCGCCTGATTCCCAACCTCGATGTCTGGCGCCCCGCCGACACGGCCGAAACCGCCGTGGCCTGGAGCGTGGCCCTGAGCAACCGCGACAAGCCCACCGTGCTGGCCCTGTCGCGCCAGAACCTGCCCTATGCGCCCAAGCGCGACCTGGGCGACATCTCGCGTGGCGCCTATGTGCTGTCCGAGCCCAAGGACGTGGGCCTGAAGAAGAAGGCCCAGGCCGTGATCATCGCCACCGGCTCCGAAGTGCAGCTGGCGCTCAAGGCGCAGCGCCTGCTGGCGGCAAAAAAGATAGCTGTTCGCGTTGTATCCATGCCGAGTACGACCACTTTTGACCATGAAGACGTGAAGTACAAGAAGGCCGTGCTGCCCACGGGCATCCCGCGCATCGCCGTGGAGATGGGCGTGACCGACGGCTGGTGGAAGTACGGCTGCGCGGCCGTGGTCGGCATCGACACCTACGGCGAATCGGCCCCCGCGCCGGTGCTGTTCCAGCATTTCGGCTTCACCGAAGAGAACGTGGCGGCCACCGTGCAGGCGGTGCTCAAGCGCAAATAAAGCGCACGTGAAACGCAAGAGATTTCGGCAATCAACCTTGGAGAGATAGAGCTATGACGATCAAGATTGGCATCAACGGCTTCGGCCGCATCGGCCGCATGGTGTTCCGCGCTGCAGTGCAGAACTTCTCGGACATCGAAGTCGTGGGCATCAACGACCTGCTTGAGCCCGACTACCTGGCCTACATGCTCAAGTACGACAGCGTGCACGGCCGCTTCAAGGGCGAAGTCTCGGTCGAGGGCAACACCCTGGTCGTGAACGGCAAGAAGATCCGCCTGACCCAGGAGCGTGACCCCGCCAACCTGAAGTGGAACGAAGTCGGCGCTGACGTCGTGGTCGAGGCCACCGGTCTGTTCCTGGACAAGGCCAGCGCCGAGAAGCACCTGGCCGCCGGCGCCAAGAAGGTGCTGATGTCCGCCCCCTCCAAGGATGACACGCCGATGTTTGTGTTCGGCGTGAACCACGAAAAGTACGCTGGCCAGGCCATCGTTTCCAACGCCTCGTGCACCACCAACTGCCTGGCCCCCGTGGCCAAGGTGCTGAATGACAACTGGGGCATCAAGCGCGGCCTGATGACCACGGTGCACGCCGCCACCGCCACGCAGAAGACCGTGGACGGCCCTTCCAACAAGGACTGGCGCGGCGGCCGCGGCATCCTGGAAAACATCATCCCCAGCTCCACCGGGGCCGCCAAGGCCGTGGGTGTGGTGATTCCCGAGCTGAACAAGAAGCTCACCGGCATGTCGTTCCGCGTGCCCACCTCCGACGTGTCGGTGGTGGACCTGACCGTCGAGCTGGAAAAGGAAGCCGACTACAAGGACATCTGCGCCGCCATGAAGGCCGCTTCGCAAGGCGCCATGAAGGGCGTGCTGGGTTACACCGAAGACAAGGTTGTTGCCACCGATTTCCGTGGCGAGCCCTGCACCTCGGTGTTCGACGCCGAGGCCGGCATCGCGCTGGACAAGACCTTCATCAAGGTCGTGAGCTGGTACGACAACGAGTGGGGCTACTCGAACAAGTGCCTGGAAATGGTGCGCGTGATTTCCAAGTAATTCACGCCCAGTCCCCGGCCTGGAAAACACCGGCCGCCCTTGAGGGGCGGCCGGTGTTTTTTCTATCGCCGCCATCGCACT
>DMZZ01000248.1:0-410 GCA_003484805.1 Comamonadaceae bacterium
CAAAGGCAGCGTGGTGTATTTTTTGTTGCGCAAGGAAAGTGTCGGCAAGGTGGCCGAGCTGCGCAGCTACTGGGGCGTGAGCGCGGCGCGAGCCGTGCCGGTGTTTGGTGACCTGACCGCCCGCAAGCTCGGGGTGGCGATCGAAGATGTGAAAAAGCTCAAGGGCCAGATTGACCATTTTCACCATCTCGCCGCGGTGTATGACCTGTCGGCCGACGCCGAGAGCCAGGTGGCCGTGAACATCGAGGGCACGCGCAACACGGTCGAGTTTGCCAAAGCCATTGATGTCGGCCATTTCCACCATGTCTCGTCGATTGCCGCTGCGGGCCTGTACGAAGGGGTCTTCCGCGAGGACATGTTCGAGGAGGCTGAAGGCCTGGACCACCCGTACTTTCTCACCAAGCACGAGA
>DMZZ01000248.1:626-6313 GCA_003484805.1 Comamonadaceae bacterium
CGCGCATGAACCTGTTCGTCAACGCAGCGCTGCTGGGCTTCATTCCCAAGGGCGTGAAGAAGAGCCTGATGGCGATTGCCCCGGTGCGCCGCGTGCGCAACGCCGTCCTCAAGGACCTGGGTCTGCCCGAGGACATGCTCACCTTCGTGAACTATCCCACGCGCTTCGATTGCCGCGAGACGCTGGCGGCGCTCAAGGGCTCGGGCGTGCAGTGCCCCAACCTCAAGGACTACGCATGGCGCCTGTGGGACTACTGGGAGCGCCACCTCGACCCCGAGCTGTTCATCGACCGCACGCTCAAGGGCACGGTGGCGGGCAAGGTGGTGCTGGTGACGGGCGGATCGTCGGGCATCGGCCTGGCGGCAGCGCACAAGTTTGCCGAGGCGGGCGCCACCACCATCATCTGCGGGCGCGACCAGGACAAACTTGACGCCGCCTGCCAGGAGGCCCGGGACAAAGGCTACGAATTCATCGCGTATGCGACGGACATTGCCGACATGCAGGACTGCGACCGCTTCGTGCAGCAGCTTGTCTCCGACCACGGCGGGGTCGATTTTCTCATCAACAACGCGGGCCGTTCCATCCGCCGTGCCATCGAGTCGAGCTACGACCGTTTCCACGACTATGAGCGCACCATGCAGCTCAACTACTTCGGCTGCCTGCGCGTGACCATGGGCTTTCTGCCCGGCATGGTGGAAAGGCGCAAGGGCCATGTGGTCAACATCAGCTCCATCGGCGTGCTGACCAATGCGCCGCGCTTCTCGGCCTACGTGGCCAGCAAGGCGGCACTGGATGCCTGGACGCGCTGCGCATCGAGCGAATTTGCCGACCAGGGGATCACTTTCACCACCATCAACATGCCGCTGGTGCGCACACCCATGATCGCGCCCACCCAGATCTACAACAACGTGCCCACGCTCAGCCCCGAAGAGGCCGCCGACATGATCGCGCAGGCCTGCATCTTCAAGCCCGTGCGCATCGCCACGCGCCTGGGTACCGTGGGGCAGGTGTTACACGCCCTGGTGCCGCGCGTGGCGCAGATCGCCATGAACACCAGTTTCCGTATGTTCCCGGACTCGACGGCGGCCAAGGGCGACAAGAGCGGCAAGCCGCAGCTGTCGGCCGAGGCGATTGCGCTGCAGCAGATGATGCGGGGCATTCATTTCTGAGCGCTTGGCCTGCCTGGCAGGCCTGCGAATGGTTACGGACGGGTCCGAGGGGCAGCGGGATAATTCCAAGCTTTGCCCATAGGCCCTTCGGACGGTCCTTACCATGATCCTCGTCACCGGCGGCGCCGGCTTCATCGGCGCCAATTTCGTTCTCGACTGGCTCGGCTGCTCCCAGGAGAGCGTCGTCAACCTCGACAAATTGACCTATGCAGGCAATCTGCAGAACCTGGCCAGCGTGCAGGGCGATGCGCGCCATGTTTTCGTGCAGGGCGACATCGGCGACAGTGCCCTGGTGGAGCGCCTGCTGGCCGAACACCAGCCGCGCGCCATTGTCAATTTTGCGGCCGAATCGCATGTGGACCGCTCCATTCACGGGCCCGAGGATTTCATCCAGACCAACGTGGTCGGAAGTTTCCGGCTTCTGGAGGCTGCAAGGCACTACTGGCAAGCGCTTCCAGCTATTGAAAGGGAAGCATTCCGGTTCCTGCACGTAAGCACCGACGAGGTGTACGGTACGCTGGCGCCGGATGCGCCCGCCTTTACTGAAACGCACAACTGCGAGCCCAACAGCCCCTACAGTGCCAGCAAGGCCGCCAGCGACCATCTGGTGCGCGCCTGGCACCACACCTACGGGCTGCCGGTGCTCACCACCAACTGCAGCAACAACTACGGTCCCTACCACTTCCCGGAAAAACTCATCCCGCTGATGATCGTCAACGCGCTGACCGGCAAGAGCCTGCCCGTGTACGGTGACGGTATGCAGATCCGCGACTGGCTGTACGTCAAGGACCACTGCAGCGCCATCCGCCGCGTGCTCGAAGCGGGCCGCCTGGGCGAGACCTACAACGTCGGTGGCTGGAACGAAAAGCCCAACATCGATATCGTGAATACGGTGTGCGCTTTGCTCGACGAACTGCGCCCGCGCGCCGACGGCCAGAGCTACCGCAGCCAGATCACCTACGTCAAAGACCGCCCCGGCCACGACCGGCGCTACGCCATTGACGCCCGCAAGATCGAGCGCGAACTCGCTTGGCGCCCTGCCGAAACGTTTGAGACCGGCATCCGCAAGACCGTGCAGTGGTACCTGGACAACCCGCAATGGGTGGCGGGCGTTCAGACCGGCGCCTACCGCGACTGGGTGCAGACCCATTACGCACCCACCGGGGTGGCCGCATGAACATCCTGCTGCTGGGCAAGGGCGGCCAGGTCGGCTGGGAACTGCAGCGCAGTCTGGCCGTGCTGGGCCAGGTAACGGCGCTGGACTTCGATAGCCCGGAGCACTGCGGCGATTTCAGCCAGCCCGAAGGCGTCCGCGACACCGTGCGCCAACTCCGCCCCGATGTCATCGTCAACGCCGCCGCCCACACCGCCGTGGACAAGGCCGAGAGTGAACCGGAGTTTGCGCGCCTGCTCAACGCCACCACCCCCGGCGTGCTGGCCGAAGAAGCCGCCCGCCTGGGCGCCTGGCTGGTGCATTACAGCACCGACTACGTTTTTGATGGCAGCGGCAGTCGTCCCTGGGTGGAAACCGATGCCCCCGCACCGTTGAGCTGCTATGGCCGCACCAAGCTGGAAGGCGAGCAGCATATCCAGCAATCGGGCTGCAAGCACCTGGTTCTGCGCACGAGCTGGGTTTATGCGGCGCGCGGTGGCAACTTCGCCAAGACCATGCTGCGCCTGGCGCAGGAGCGCGACCGCCTCACCGTCATCGACGACCAGTGGGGCGCCCCCACCGGCGCCGACCTGCTGGCCGACGTGACGGCCCACGCCGTTCGCCACCTGCAGCAGCATCCCGAGCACGGCGGCCTGTACCATTGTGTGGCCGGTGGCGAGACCAATTGGAATTTGTATGCGAAATACGTTCTGAGCCAAGCTGTACAAGCGCAACTAGCTATCAAAATCAAAGCGACCGAGGTGGCGCCCGTGCCCACCAGCGCCTTCCCCACGCCCGCCACGCGCCCGCACAACTCGCGCCTGAATACGGCCAAACTGCAATCCACCTTTGGCCTCCAGCTTCCACACTGGCAGCAAGGCGTGGCGCGCATGCTCACGGAAATCCTCTGAAGCACAAACCATGACTGCACGCAAAGGCATCATTCTCGCCGGGGGCTCGGGCACCCGCCTGCACCCGGCCACACTGGCCATCAGCAAGCAATTGCTGCCGGTGTACGACAAGCCCATGATCTATTACCCGCTCAGCACCCTCATGCTGGCGGGCATCCGCGACATCCTGGTCATCAGCACCCCACAGGACACGCCGCGTTTTGAGCAGTTGCTAGGCGACGGCAGCCAGTGGGGCATCAACCTGCAGTACGCCGTGCAACCCAGCCCGGACGGCCTGGCGCAAGCGTTCATCATTGGCGAGCAGTTTGTGGGCAATGCGCCCAGTGCGTTGGTGCTGGGCGACAACATCTTTCATGGGCATGACTTTCATGAACTGCTGGGCAGTGCCACCCGGCGTACCGAGGGGGCCAGTGTCTTTGCCTACCATGTGCACGATCCCGAGCGCTACGGAGTGGCCGAGTTCGACCCCCAGGGCAAGGTGCTGTCGCTCGAGGAGAAGCCCGAGGTGCCCAAGTCCAGCTATGCAGTGACGGGTCTGTATTTCTACGACGGCCAGGTCGTCGAATTCGCCAAGAGCCTTCAGCCATCACTGCGCGGCGAACTGGAAATCACGGACCTCAACCGTCTCTACCTGGAGCAGGGCCAGCTCAATGTCGAGATCATGGGTCGGGGCTACGCCTGGCTGGATACCGGCACGCATGAGAGTCTGCTGGAGGCGAGTCAGTTCATCGCCACGCTGGAGCACCGCCAGGGCCTCAAAATCGCCTGTCCCGAGGAGATCGCCTGGCGCAGCCGGTGGATCGACAGCGAGCAACTGGAGCGCTTGGCCAAGCCGCTGGTCAAGAATGGCTATGGCCAGTATCTGATGCGCCTGCTGAAAGAGACGGTGTACTGATGAAAGCGACCCGTCTGTCCATCCCCGATGTCGTGTTGATCGAACCCAAGGTGTTCGGCGATGCGCGCGGTTTTTTTTTCGAGAGTTTCAACCAGCGCGCCTTCAACGAGGCCACGGGCACGAACCATTCGTTCGTTCAGGACAACCACAGCCGCAGCTCCAAAGGTGTGCTGCGCGGCCTGCACTACCAGATCCAGCAGCCCCAGGGCAAGCTCGTGCGCGTGGTGCAGGGGGCCGTTTTTGATGTGGCGGTGGACATTCGTCGCAGCTCACCCACCTTCGGACAATGGGTGGGGGTGGAGTTGAGCGGTGAAAACCATCGTCAACTCTGGGTGCCGCCCGGGTTTGCGCATGGGTTCCTGGTGCTGACTGATACGGCAGAGTTTTTGTATAAGACGACCGACTATCACGCGCCAGAATATGAGCGGTGTATCGCGTGGAATGCCCCTGATCTCACAATTGACTGGCCGGTTCTTGGAATGGCGCCAGTGTTGTCTGCCAAGGACAGCGCAGGGTGCTCGTTGGCTAATGCAGACTGTTTTAATTAATGAATCCTCACGCTGAGCCACCTGCCTCGCTGCAGGGAATGTTTCGCACTTTGTGGGTGCATCGGCAATTAATTGCCAGAATGAGCCATTGCTGGTGTCCACGGCAGCAGCCGTGGGGGGCTGCTGTGGAATTACCCGCGTGACATGCTGTTTGCCGGGGATGGTGGTGCCTATATCTGGGGCGTGGTGATTGCGATGGCCAGTGTGGCGCTGGTGCAGCGCAATGTGCAGGTCTCGCCCTGGTTTCCGTTGCTGCTTCTGATTTACCCGGTGTGGGAGACGGTTTTTTCCATCTGCCGCAAGCTGGCGCGCGGGGTTTCGCCCGGCGTGGCCGACGCCTTGCATTTTCACCAGCTGATCTATCGGCGCATCGTTCGCAGCGTGTTCCACGATGATGAATCGCGCCGCATGCTGATGCGCAACAACCGTACTTCTCCGTATCTGTGGGGGTTCACGTTGCTGACCGTGGTGCCAGCGGTGCTGTTCTGGAGCAACACGCCTGTGCTGATGGCCTTTTGTGCCCTGTTCGTGGTGACCTACGTGATGGCGTACCTGGCCATCGTGCGATTCAAGGTGCCGAACTGGCTGCGCCACTGATACAGATTGGCATTCAACCGCGTAGCGTTGTTGGCAGCCTTGCCGTGCTACAGCACTGTCGGCGGCTTCCCGCCTGGCTATATGGTGGAATGCCAATCTGTAGGTGCACCAGCGGCCACGGCTGGTAATGCGGCACAATTTGCAGATTCCCGTTCACGACCGAGTGCCTGTTTCCATGACCACCGATCCCCTTCTTTCGATTGCTCCGCGCGACAAGGCCGAAATCCTGGCCCAGGCGTTGCCCTACATCCGCAAGTTCCATGGCAAGACCATGGTGATCAAGTACGGTGGCAATGCCATGACCGACCCGGCGCTGCAGCAGGATTTTGCCGAGGACGTGGTGCTGCTCAAGCTGGTGGGCATGAACCCGGTGGTGGTGCACGGCGGCGGGCCGCAGATCGAGGCGGCCCTGGG
>DMZZ01000080.1:0-3290 GCA_003484805.1 Comamonadaceae bacterium
CAGCGCCAGGAAGGTGGCGCCGGTGGCGCCCAGCGCCAGGGCAATGCTCTGCCCGCCTCCGGGCAGCGCCAGATCGGCTGACAGCACCGGGCCCAGGGTGTAGCCCATGAAGCCTGTGAGAGCGAAGACTGCACCCACGGCCCAGCCGCTGTTCTGCACCTTGTGGATCAGGAACAGCAGGCCGAAGTATCCCGCCAGCGTGAGGATGAGCCCCGGTGCGGGTAGGCGCAGGGCCACGGCCGTGCCTGCCACGGCCGCGCTGAACAGCAAGGTCATGGACAGCAGCGCGTAGGTGTTGCGCAGCACCCGGTGGGTCGAGAGGGTGGTGTCCAGGCCGGAATGGGTGGCGTCAGCCCGGTAAACAGCGGGGTGATTCATGGTGGTCTCCAAGAGTCTGAGGAAAGGAGACCACGGTAGTGCGAAAGTGAAATCGAAAAAAGCAGACAATAAATGACTATTATTTCTGTAAATACTGAATATGAGTCGACTGTTCAACTATCGCCATCTGTATTACTTCTGGATGGTGGCCAAGGAAGGAAGCATGTCGAATGCGGCCGCCCGGCTGGACATGGCCATCCAGACGGTGAGCACCCAGGTGCGCGAGCTGGAGCGTGACCTGGGTTGCCAGTTGCTGCGGCCCGCCGGGCGTGGGCTTGAATTGACGGAGGCCGGTGTGGTGGCCTTGCGGCAGGCCGAGCACATTTTCCAGCTGGGCGAGGCCTTGCCCGACATGGTGCGCAGTGCTGCCGAGGTTCAGGCCGTGCGCCTGGTGGTGGGCATTGCCGATGGCCTGCCCAAGCTGGAAGTGCAGCGCCTGCTGCAGCCCGTGCTCAAAGTGGCGCACCTGCGGCTGGTGTGCCACGAGGGCGAAATGGCCGATCTGCTCGCTGAACTGGCAGTGCACAGGCTGGACGTGGTGTTGTCAGACCACCCGGCGCCCTTCAATGCGCGCCTGAAGGTGCACAACCACCCCCTGGGAACCTCGCCCATGGGCTGGTACGGCACACCGCACTGGTGGGAGAAGACCGTCCACGGGTTTCCCGCCAGCCTGCAGCAGGTGCCCGTGCTGCTGCCCACCACGCACTCCATCGTGCGCAGCCATATTGACCAGTGGCTGGCCCAGAACGGCCTGCATCCCCGCGTGGTGGGCGAGTTCGAGGACAACGCGCTGCTGGAGGCATTTGGCGGAACCGGCCTCGGCGTGTTTCCTGGGGCCGTTGCCGCGCAGGAGGAACTGCAGCAGCGCAGCCAGGTGCGGCTGATCGGTGCCTGCGAAGGGGTGCAGGAGCACTACTACGCCATCAGCACCGAGCGCAAGGTGGCGCATCCGCTGGTGCAGTTGCTTCTGCATCAAGCGCCATGGGCGGTTCAGGCGAAGTGGTCGAACGAGGCGTAGCGTGGTGCAACCGTTTCGCCTTGGGGTCCGGTCAGGCGCAGTCCGGGCGCCGCTTCAATCTGGCCGATGTGCGTGACCGGCGTGCCGCTGGCCTGCGATGCCTGGGCCACAGCGTCGCGGGCGGTGGCGGGGGCGGTGAAGACCAGTTCGTAGTCGTCCCCGCCGACCAGGGTGCATTGCTGCAAAAATTCATCATCAAAATCGGCTCCAGCGCTTTCCAGGTAAGCGCGGGCAGCTATTAAATGAGTAGTATTTTCGGTGTTCACCCGGGCACCCACCCGGGATGCATCCAGGAGGTGCCCCAGGTCGCCCAGCAAGCCGTCGCTCACGTCGAGCGCGGCACTGGCCACGCCGCGCAGGGCCATGCCCAGCGCGACGCGGGGGGTGGGCTGCTCCAGGCGCAGTTGCGCGGCGTGCAGCAGGGCCTGGGGCAATACGATCTGCCCCTGCAGCGCTGCCAGCGCCAGCCGGGCGTCGCCCAGCGTGCCGCTGACATAAATATCGTCGCCCGGGCGGGCGCCGCTGCGCAGCAAGGCCTGGCCTGGGGGCACTTCGCCAAACACCGTGATGCAGATGTTCAGTGGCCCCTGCGTGGTGTCACCCCCCACCAGGGGGCAGCCGTGCAGGTCGGCCAGTTGCAGCAGGCCGCGCGAGAAGGCCTCGAGCCAGGCCTCGTCGGCCTGCGGTAGCGCCAGCGCCAGCGTGAAGCCCGCAGGCCGGGCGCCACAGGCGGCCAGGTCCGAGAGGTTCACCGCCAGGGCTTTGTGGCCCAGGCGGGCGGCATCGGTGCCGGCAAAAAAGTGCCGCCCCTCGACCAGCATGTCGCTGGAGACGGCCCACTGCATGCCCGGGGTGGGCTGCAGCAGTGCGCAGTCATCGCCCACGCCCAGCACCACATGGGGCGCATGCCCGGGCGAGCGAGTGAAGTAGCGGCGGATCAGGTCGAATTCACCCATGGCGGCTCGGGCAGGGCCACCCACTCAGGCGGGCGTTCCGCGAAAGCGTTGCGCCGCCTGGCGGCTGACCTCGGCCAGCAGCTGCTCTTCGCGCTGGCGATCGCGCAGCCAGCGGGCATCGTTCTGGCTGGCGCTGGCTTCGCTGCGCAGCAGGTGCAGTGCCCCCGATGCGCCGTGCGCGGCGGCGTGGCCGGCAATCTTGTCCATGGTCTGCAGGATGTGCTCGCGCAGCGGCATGTGCTCGCCGCTGGCGGGGTCCACATACACCGCATCAATGCCGAAGCGGCAGGCCTGGAAGCGGTTGTAGGTGTAGACGAGGTAGTCGTCCTCCTGGGGCATGAAGGGCTGCTCGGCCAGGAACCACGCGCCGAGCGACTGCACGAAGCCAGCCAGCGCGGCGGCGCGCTCGATGGTCAGGGGGGTGTCGAACACGCGGATCTCGATGGTGCCGAACTCGGGCTTGGGGCGGATGTCCCAGTAGAAGTCCTTCATGCTTTTGACCACGCCGGTGCGCGTCATCTTGTTGAAGTACGCCTCGAAGTCTTGCCAGGTCAGCGCCATGGGGGCGCGGCCGGACAGCGGAAAGGCGAACACCGAGTTCAGCCGGGCCGAGTCGAACGCCGTGTCCTGTCCCTGCACATAGGGGCTGGACGCCGACAGCGCAATGAAGTGCGGGATGTAGCGGCTCATGCGGTGCAGCATGAGCAGTGCCGCGTCGGCGTTGGGGCAGCCGATGTGCACATGCTGGCCGAAGATCGTGAACTGCTTGCTCAGGTAGCCATACAGCTGCGACAGCTCCTGGAAGCGCGGCTTGTCGTAGATGCGCCGCTCGTGCCATTGCTGGAACGGGTGCGTGCCACCCCCCACCACGGCGATGTTGAGCTTGTCGGCACTTTTCACCAGTGCGTCGCGGATCTGGCTGAGCTGGCCCAGCACCT
>DMZZ01000080.1:3302-5582 GCA_003484805.1 Comamonadaceae bacterium
TAGGGGGCCAGATCGTAGTCGTGGGTGTTGACGAGCTGCAGTTCCAGCTCGACGCCCAGCGTCAGCGGTTCGGAATGGTGGAAGGCTTCAAGACTCACGGCTGTCTCCGTTGTGGCCTCGGGCCAGGGGCGCCCAGGGCTTGGAACTCTCTCCCGCACGGTAGATGGCGATGGTGGCAATCACCGCACCGAGCACCTCCATCAGCAGGATGGCGGGCAGCGCCACACGCGCGATCAGGTGGCCCGTGGAAGGCGATGCCAGCACGAACTGCGAGGCGATCAGGAGCGCGATGGACGACATCGGCGTCATCGCGCAGCCCACCCACAGGGCTTGCTGCCAGCTGGTGCCGCTGCCCACATTGCCCAGCGCCACGCCCAGGGCCTTGGCGACCAGGCGCACCGCGATCAGGGCCAGCACCACACCGGCCACGGGGCCACTCCAGTCGGCCTGGGCGGCCACGGTGGAGACCAGCACGAACATCAGCATGGTCAGCAGCGAAGAGGCGTTGCCCAGCTGGCGCGGCCAGGCCCAGGGGCGGGGGTTGAGCTGCTTGAGCAGCATGCCCGCCAGCAGGGCTGCCAGCGGTGCCGAGCCGCCCATGTGCGCCGCCACGGTGGTGGCGGCAGCCACCAGCGCCAGCAGCAACATGGAGGTGTTCTCGCTGGCCGGACTCATGAACCGCAGCGCCATGCGCAGCACCAATGCCAGCACCGCCGCCACAATGATGGAGACGCCCAGGACTACCATCACCGGATAGACCGTGTCCATGATGGTGATGGTGCTGCGGTTGATGAGTTCTGCGCGCGCGCTGCCCAGCGTCAGCGCGTACAGCGTGGAGAGGGTGGCCAGCACGATGGCGCGTTCGGTCACCGGGCCGGCAGCCCGGGTGTCTGCCACCACGCGGGTCAGCACGGCGGGCGAGGCCGCCAGCGCCACCAGGGCCAGCGGACCGGCGGCGCGCTCGGGGACGTCGAGCCACAGCAGCACCCAGAACACCGCGAAATAGGTCAGCGCCGACTCGGCAATGCTTTGCACGAGCACCATGGGGTTGTGGCGGAACCAGCGCAGCGGAATGCGGCCGCCGCACTCGAACAGCACGATGGCAATACCCAGCTCCAGCAGAAACAGCCCAATGCCCTGCAGCGGCCAGACCACGCCGCTGAAACCCGCCAGGCCGGCCACGGTGCCCACCAGCGAATAACCCACCACCTTGGGCAGACCAATATGGCGTTGAAACAGGTAACCGGTGATGGCGGCTACGGCCAGCAGCAGCGACCATTGCACCGTGGGCAGTCCGGCCGAGGGTCGCAGCCATTGCGCCCAGAAGCTCAGAATTTCGTTCATGTCATGTGTCCTCTCCGTCGTTCGGGTGTGGCCCGGGGGGGGCGGACAGGCGGGTGTGCCGCACCCCCCGCGGTAGCGGGGGCGGGTCACGCCGCCTGGGCGGTGCCTTAATTTACACGCGGAAACACGGTGTCCCTGTAGGACCAGGGGATATCCTTGCATCGCATGCGCCGTGCGCCTTCCCGTTCAGGAGGCCCGGCGTACCGGCATGAAAAAGCTCAATGGAGCCGTGCGCAGGCGCGCACGGATGGCAGTGTAAATGCGTGAGCGGTTGATGCCACTCACATTGCGGGCGCGCAGAGCCAGCCCGAAGGCCAGGTAAAAGCTCACCGCCACATTCAGGGCGCCGAGCAGCGGAATCGTTGCCACGGCCCACCAGAACGCGGGCAGGTGAAGCACCTCCAGGCCGAGTGTGGCACTGGCGGCCCCGATCTGGCCCGAGGACAGAGTGACATGGCGGACATCCAGGCCCAGCCCGAAAAAGTGGGCAAAAACCGGAATCAGTCCGAGCATGAAGCCCAGCGAAACGTTGGCGGCAAAGCCCGAGATGTTTTCGCGCAGAAAACCAGCCCAGCGCGCGGCACGTTCGTTGCCCAGCCAGTGCGTGATGCGTGGGTTGTAGCGCATGGCCGAATCGAGCCGGTGCAGCACGAACCAGTTCTCGGTCCAGCCCGCGATGATGCTGGATGCAAACAGCAGGACGCCGGTGAAGGCGGCAAACAGTACCGAGGGCCCGAGCAGGTGCAGTGATGCGAAGACCTGCATGGCTTTGTCCGCGCTGAGGGTGGGGCCTCCACTGACCAGGGCCCAGAGCGTGCACAGCCCCAGCACGGCCGGAAAGACCACGAGCACGTTCCCCAGCACCGCAGCCACCTGCGAGCGCACCAGGTGGCTGACTTCGTCCACAAAGGCCTGCACGGAGTCGGCGGAATCGAG
>DMZZ01000305.1:0-14625 GCA_003484805.1 Comamonadaceae bacterium
CCGACAAGTTCCGTCACCAACACCGGGAGGCGATGGCACACCCGGTCTATTCGCAAGCACCGTGGTCACGCGCGGCGTAGGGGTGGCCCAGGTGTGTGCCACCGGTGCCCGGACAGCCGTGGGGCGCATCGGCGCCGACCTGGCTGCCACGGTGGAACCCCCTTCGGCGTTGCAGGAGGGATCACGCCGGCTGGTGCGTACCCTGGGCATTGGCGCGGTGCTGCTGGCGACGGCCCAGATGCTGCTGGGCTGGTGGTAGAACGGCCGCCCGCTGCTTGACAGCCTGCTGCCGGGCATCGCGCTGGCCATGGCCATCCTGCCCGAAGAGACTCCCGCCATCCTCACCGTGTTTCTGACGCTGGGTGCGTGGCGCATTTCGCTCCAGAAGGCGCTGACACGGCGCGTGACCGCCGTCGAGGCGCTGGGCGCCATCACCAGGACGGGCACGCTCACCGTCAACCGCATGGCCGTGGCCGAACTGGCCAGCGGCGACCAGCATTTCCGCCCCGAAGGCGCCAGCGACGAGCCGCGCATTCACCTGCTGGCTACCAAGGGTGCGCCCGAGGTCGTGGCCGATCTGTGTCACCTGGACGCCGTGCGGCGGAACGCCATCCACCGCCAGGTGGAGGCCATGGCCGAACGCGGTATGCGTCGTGCTGGGCGTGGCGCGGGGCCGCTGGAAGAGTGCCGCCCGGCCCCCGACCAGGCGTCCCCCTGCCCGAAGAGCCAGCATGACTTCGACTTAGATTTTCTGGGCTTGGTGGCTTTGGCCGACCCGCCGCGCCCCGAGATGCCTGCCGCACTGGCCGAATGCCGACGCGCGGGCGTGCGCGTGATCATGATGACCGGCGACCACCCCGCCACAGCAGGCGCCATTGCTCAACGGGGGGGGCCTTTCAGCCTAGAAACGGCAGCTGACCGCTTTGTGTCCATTGCCAGGCCGAATGAAATCAACGTTTCAAGGCTTCGATGGTGCTCACCTGATGGGTGAGCGCGCTATGCACCCGCCATCACCGGTGCTGAACTGGAGGCGCTGGACGATGCCACCCTGACAGAGCGGCTGCGCCATGTGGACCTGTGCGCGCGGCTCAAGCCCCAGCACAAGCTGCGCCTTGTGCAGCTGCTGCGCGCATCGGGTGGAGGGACCGCAACGCCCGGTGTCAGACTCACCCGTTGCCATGGATCCGCTGGCGTTTACCGTGCTCCAGGGGCTGGGTGAGGCCACCGTACTGCTGGCCGGTCAGGCCTGGCTGGCCAGTCACGGATGGAGCACCGCGCAAAACCGCACCGTGGTGTTCTGCACGCTGGTGCTGTGCGTGATGCTGCTGATCCTGGCCAACCGCGATCATCGCGCCCCGCCCTGCTGGGCGTGACCGCGCCCACCCCCTGGCTCTGGCGCATGGCTGCTGACATGGGCCTGCTTTTGGCAGCGGTACTGGGCATGGCCCTGCCCGGGGCGGCAGGGCTGGGGGTGGCTGCGGTCCTGCTGGCGCTGTGCATGGTGTGGCTGGAACTGGTGCGGCTGGCAGGCCGACAACTGGTGCGCACCCGACCACGCGCCTTCGAAGCACGTTAGCCCTCGCGCCCTGCAAGACTGTCCCAGGCCCATCAAAAATGGCACGCAGGGCTTGGTTCACAAGCCCTGCGTGCCATGGAAGGCATCAGCCAGGATTCAGCGCGCCTTGCGCGCGTCCGCCATCAGGGGAAAGTAAAACTCTGGTTGGCGCTGGCACCCGCCGCCAGCGTGGGCAGCACCACCTGCTTGTCGGCGTAACCCGTCAGACTGGCGCGCAGCACATACTTGCCCGCCACTGCGGTGTCCGCCGTAAACGCCAGCGGTGCCGGAGCGGCCACATAGCCGGCCACGAGCGGCGCGCTGACCGGCAGTGTGAAGGCATAAGCACCTGTCACCGCATCCACATACTGCCCACCCACCTCCACGGCAATACCCGCCGTCAGCGGCTGCAAGGCACGCATCATCGTATCGACCGGCGCCGTACCCGTCACCATGGCAGTGGCCGACGCCGGCAGTGTGATCGGTGCAGCTGCCACGCCAATAGGTGTCACCATCTCTTCGACGACCGGCACGCCCGTGACCACCGCTGTTGTACGCCCTGGGGCGGTCATCACCAGCGTGTAATTTCCCGGTGCGACCGGCTGCAGCAGGAAGCGGCCTGTTGCGTCAGGTACCGTGGCTTTGATCACAGTGCCATTGAGCTGCAGCGAAACCTGGGCGCCCGCGCTGCCCAGTGCCGGATCAACCTGGCCCTGCACGCCTGACACATAGCGAGGAATGACCGTGATGACCGGCTTGAGCAGATACTGTCCTGACGCCCCGGAGCGCACCACCGATTTGCAGGCATCGAAGTCCAGCACGAAATCGGCCATCTTATTCTCGGCAATATCGATGTTGATGTTCGTCTTGACACCCGACTGCTGGCCGCTCGGCGTCTTCAGCACCACCTCGCTGTCACCCGTGGGCACCACCGCGTTGGCCAACGACTGGCCATTGCTGGTGTCGGCCAGCACGAGCCGCATCTGGGTGTACTTGCCTGTGGGCAATGGTGTCTGGCCCAGTTCCATGAGCACGCCATTGGTCAGGCCGAGCAGGTCCACACGCCGTGCCGGGTTCAGGACGATCTCCGACCATCCCCCCTCGGTATCGGTGGCGCTGCTGCTCTGATGCACACGGACCTTCTCGATCGTCACAAAGACGTTGTCGTAGCCGCAACTCGGCGCGTCGGTGAGCGCCAGGCGCAGCGTTCCGCTTCCGGTGCCGTCGCCACCACTTCCGCCACCACACGCGGCCAGCCCGGCCAACAGGACAACACCTGTGGCGAGCGTCAGTTTTCTGAACAGTTTCATGGGGTACCTCTTGAAAAGAATGGAAAGCCTTGGCAATACGCTGGAGATGTGAATTTCTCCCATAACTAGCTTAAAGAGCATCCACAAGGCGGCACGTAGGACAGGGCCATGACCGATGCGAAATTTGTAATGACTTGTGCTCTGCCCGACGGCGCGCCCGATCATTCCCCGGCCACAGCGATGACCCCGCCGCCCTCCCGCAGCAGCCGCGCAAATTGCGCCTCGGGTACCGGGCGCGACAGCAGATAGCCCTGGAACTCGTCGCAGCCCTGGTAGCGCAGAAAGTCGAACTGCGCCTGGTTTTCCACGCCTTCGGCCACCACCGTCTTGCGCAGGCTCTTGCCCAGCGAGATAGCTGCGCGCGCGATCATGGCCACATCCTCTTCGCACTCGATGCCGGTGACCAGCATGCGGTCCAGCTTGATCGTGTCCAGCGGAAAGCGGCGCAAATAGCTCAGCGACGCGTAGTCGGTGCCGAAATCGTCCATGGCCAGGCTCACGCCCAGGGCCCGGAAGTCGCTCAGCAGCGCCACGGTCCGCTCGCTGTCGCCCAGGAACACCGACTCGGTGATCTCCAACTCGACCTGCGCGGGCGGCAGCTCGGCCTCGCGCAGCAGGCCAGCCACATGGGCCACGATGTCGTCGTTCAAAAACAGCTGCGCCGACAGATTGACGGCCATGCGCAGCGGCACTTCGCGCTGGTGGTTCCAGCGCCGCGCGGCCGCGAAGGCGCTGCGCATGATGACGGTGGTCAGCGGCAGAATCAGCCCCGTTTCCTGGGCGATGGGAATGAACCGGTCAGGCCCCACCGCCCCCAGCTCGGGGTGAAACCAGCGCGCCAGCGCCTCGCCCCCACGATGCGGCGGCGGTGGTCCACCTTGGGCTGGTAATGCACCTCAAATCCACCCTCGGCGCGCTCCAGCGCGTCGCGCATGGCCGCTTCCAGGCGCAGGCGCTCGTCCGCCTGGCGGTTGAGCTCGCGCGTGAAAAACTGGAAGTTGTTGCGCCCCCTGTCCTTGGCCGCGTACATGGCCACGTCGGCGTGTTTGAGCAGAATCTGCGCATCGTCACCCGTTCGCCCTGCTCGTCACTCACGCCCACGCCGCGCTCGATCACCCGGCGCAGTTCGCCGCCCCGGGTGGTGATGCGGTACTCAACGTGGAAGCTCTGTCCGGAATCGGCGGCGGCCTGCACCACGGCACGCACCCGCGTGCGGTCGTGCGGGTGGGTGATCTGCTCCCACGAGACCACTCCATCGCCGCTCAGCTCCGAAGGGGCATACCCCGTGAGCGCCATGCACCCCTGGCTGACAAACACCATGGTCCACTGCGGATCGATCAGACAGCGGTAGGCCATGCCTTCCAGGTTGTTCACCAGCGTATCGAACACCCGTGCGCGGTCCACGGCCTGGGCGGCAAGACGACGGGGATGGCGCAGGCGCAGAGGTGTGAGTGGCACAAGAAACAGGTGGTGGGATCAGGGTGACAATCCCTGAGTAACCGTGCCCGCTGTCTGTCTCCGCACCTCTCCAGAGCCTGTCGGAGCGCATCCGTCGCAGCGACATGGCTGCCCCCTGAACATGGTGCACACCTTCGGCGCACGCACCCTTTTGGTGCAACGCGCATGCGAGCCCTCAGAGGCTGAGAGTTTTTCGGCCGTGCCCGAAAGGCGCGCCACAACGCGCCGGATCGAGGCGCAAAACGCAGCCATAGCTCGGGCTATGGCGAGTATTTGCAACGACGAGCCGGTGTGTTTTGGCGTGCAAGGCGGGCATGGATGAAAGACTCTCGGCCTCTCAGTCGACGCCGGTCAGTTCTGGCACCGAGGCTGCGGCCACCAGCCGTTGGGTGTAGGGGTGCTGCGGTGCGTCCAGCACCTGGTGCACCGGGCCGCTCTCCAGCAGAGCACCGTCCTTCATCACCAGAACGTCGTGCGCCATGGCGCGGATCACATCCACGTCGTGCGTGATCAGCAGGTAGCTCAGGCCCTTGTCGCGCTGCAGGCGCTGCAGCAGCCCCAGCACCTGCTGCTGGATGGTGACATCGAGCGCGCTGGTGGGCTCATCGAGCACCAGCACGCGCGGCTGTACGATCAGCGCACGCGCCACCGCCAGACGCTGGCGCTGGCCGCCCGAGAATTCATGGGGATAGCGCGCCAGCAGGCCGGGGAACTGCGCCTCGCTCAACCCCACCTCGGCCAGCGCGGCCTCCACGCGCACACGCCGGGCGGCCATATCGAGCGCGGGCTCGTGCACCTTGAGGCCCTCCCCCACGATCTCTTCCACCGTCAGGCGCGGCGAGAGCGAGGAGAACGGGTCCTGAAACACCACCTGCACCTGGCGGCGCAGCCGCTGGTTGGCCAGTGTGTTGCGCGTGGCAGGCTGCTGCCAGCCCTGCCCGGCCACGGCCAGCTCACCGCCGTAGGGCAACAGGCCCAGGATGGCCTGTGCCAGCGTGGACTTGCCCGACCCAGACTCGCCCACCACGCCCAGCGTGCGGCCGGGCAACAGTTGCAGCGTGGCGCCCTGCACGGCCACGAATTCACCCTTCTTGAACCAGCCCCGGATGCCGGGCAAGGGTGTGGGGTAGACCACGCGCAAGTCCTTCGCCTGCACCACGGGGTCCGCGCCCGCAGGCGGGTCGGCCGCCAGTACGTCGCGCCGGGGCTGGCTGGCGATGAGGCGCTGCGTGTAGGCATGCTGCGGCGCGCGGAACACGTCAGCCACGCAGCCCTGCTCCACCAGCTCGCCCTGCTCCATCACGGCCACACGGTCGGCGAAGCGCCGCACCAGGTTCAGGTCGTGCGTGATGAGCAGCACGGCCATGCCGCTGCTGCGCTGCAGGTCGGAGAGCAAATCGAGGATCTGACCGCGCAGCGTGACGTCGAGCGCCGTCGTGGGCTCGTCGGCCAGTAGCAATGCGGGCTCGCTCGCCAGGGCCATGGCGATCATGGCGCGCTGGCGCTGGCCGCCACTGAGCTGGTGCGGAAAACTGTTGGCGCGGCGCTCGGGTTCGGGGATACCGGTTTTTGCTAGCAGTTCAATAGCTGCTTGCGCAGACTGGGCGGGCATCAGGGCCTTTTTTAGCTCCAGAATCTCGGCAATCTGCTGGCCGATGGTCATCAGCGGGTTCAGCGCCGTCATGGGTTCCTGGAAGACCATGGCGATCTCGCCGCCTCGAATTCCGCGCATCTCGCGCTCTGATAAAGAGAGCAAGTCGCGCCCGCGCAGCATGGCCTGGCCACTGATTTTGGCCTCACCCGCCAAGCGCAGCAGGCTGAGCGCCGTGATGGTCTTGCCCGAGCCGGATTCGCCCACCAGCGCGAGCTTTTCACCCGGCGCGATGTCGAAGCCCACGCCGCGCACCACCTCCTTGGCGCCGAAGGCGACCCGCAAGCTATCGACGTGTAGCAAGAATTCCGAAGCCATGCTTTATTTCTCGCCGCTGGAAACTGGCGGCAATGCGGGTGCGCGGAATACTTGTCCCAAGGTCACGCGTTCCACATGATTCGTTTTGAAATTTGACGAATCATCCAATAGGCCCACGTCGGCATATCGTTCAAATACCAACTTTAGAAACTTGCCAAGCACAAGTCTCGGTATGCCATCCAGGTCATGACGTGCCGCGTACCACTGGTAGGGATCACGCGCTCCTTTTTCGAGATTGCATGATCGGCATGCTCGCACCAAGTTGTCAATACTGTCTGGGCCACCCATTGCAAGTGGAATGATGTGCTCCCACTGCAATTCCGCTGAGTTACCGCAGTAAGCGCATTGATCAGCTTCCAGGAAGAGTTTCTTGTTCTCAACAAGAATCGATGCAGGTGACATCTTTTGCTCGGAAAACTGACGAAAAACGTAGTTCACGAAAGCGTACTGCTGGCGTCGCCCAGCAACTCGGCCAGCAACCAATTTCGCGTATTCCCAATAGATGAGTTCACGCACGGTAGAAAAGATTTTGGCCATACAGAATCCAGATTTTCCGATCTATTTATCGGCCTTTCGGGGGTCGAGCGCATCGCGCAGCGCGTCGCCCATGAAGGTCAGCAAGAGCAGCGTGACCACCAGCACGCCGAAGGTGGACAGCGAAATCCACCACGCATCGATGCTGTTCTTGCCCTGGCTCAGCAGTTCGCCCAGGCTGGGCGTGCCCGGCGGCACGCCCAGGCCCAGGAAGTCGAGCGAGGTCAGCGCCAGGATGGCCGCGCTCATGCGGAACGGCAGGAAGGTCACCACCGGCGTAAGGCTGTTGGGCAGGATATGGCGCCAGATGATCTGCCCGTTGCCCACGCCCAGCGCACGCGCGGCCTTCACGTAGTCGAGCTGGCGGTTGCGCAGGAATTCGGCGCGCACGTAGTCCGAGAGGCCCATCCAGCCGAACAGGCTCAGCAGAATCAGCAGCAGCGCAATGCTGGGCGCAAACACGGCACTGAAGATGATGAGCAGGTACAGCTCGGGCATGGAGCCCCAGATCTCGATGAAGCGCTGGAAGGCCAGGTCGGTCTTTCCGCCAAAAAAGCCCTGGATGGCGCCGGTGACCACGCCCAGCGCCACGCCCGTGACGGTGAGCGCCAGCGCGAACAGCACGCTCACGCGAAAGCCGTAGATGAGCTGCGCCAGCAAATCGCGCCCCCGGTCGTCGGTGCCCAGCCAGTTATCGCGCGTGGGCGCCGAGGGGTTGGGTGCCTTGGCGAAGTAGTTGAGCGTGTTCGGGCCGTAGGGGTTGAGGGTGTACAGCGCCCAGTTGCCGCCCCCGGTGATGCGCTCGCGGATGAAGGGGTCGAGGTAGTCGGTGGGCGTCTCGAAGTCGCCGCCAAAGGTCTTCTCGGGGTAGTCCTTGAGCATGGGGAAGTAGGTCTGTCCCTCGTAGCGCACGATGAGCGGCCGGTCGTTGCTGACCAGCTCGGCGCACAGGCTCACCAGCACCAGCGCGCAAAAAATCACAAGGCTCCAATAGCCCAGGCGGTTGCGCTTGAAACGCAGCCAAGCGCGGCGGGAGGGGGACAGCGATGCGGGCGCCGGCGCGTTGACGATCATTCGGAAAACGGGTTGAGTACGGCGATGCCACAGCCATCGAAGTCGCGCACATTGCGCGTGACCAGGGTCAGGGCGTGGACTTGGGCAGTGGCGGCGATGAACATGTCGGCCTGGCTGCGCACCTGACCGCGAGCTGCCAGCAGGCCACGCATCTCGCCGGCGCGGCGCGCGACGGCCTCGGTCACATCGAAAACCGTGGTGCGAGCGGCAAGCCCATTGAACAACGCCAGCGCACACGGTCGAGGCTTGTGCGTCAGGCCGAACAGGATTTCGTCGACCGAAACGGCCGAAACCGCGAAACCTACCGTTTGGTCCAGCGCTTCAACCCACCGCACCACGCCCGCGTGCGGCACGGGTCGCATCAGTTCGCTGATGATGTTGGTGTCTGCAAGATACACAGCTCAGGGCTCCGGCACAGAGTCCGCCTCGTCCCAGTAGTGCGGGTCGTCCACCATGGGGTTATAGCGGTTCGTGCGCGGCGGTATCTCGATGCCGTCTTCTGCACCCTCCACGATCAGCATGGCCCGGATGTCGGCGAACTGCTGGGCCAGCGAAGGCCGATTGCGCTCGGCCTTCCACCTTGCAAATTCCTCGAACTCCTCAGCCGACACCATCACCGCTACGGGTTTGTCACGGTTGTAAATGGCTTGGGGCTCTTCCGCAGTCAGCCGCACCACTTCGGAGAACTGCTGTTTGGCGCTGGCAATGTTCCAAGTCATGATGGACCTCCAATATGGACATGTTGCCCCTTGATTATGTCCATTTACACAAATTCGGTCAATCAAACTTCACGCGCGGGTCCACCCACACGTAGCACAGGTCGCTGATGAGCTTGGTCACCAGCCCGATCAGCGTGAACAGGTACAGCGTGCCCAGCACCACCGGATAGTCGCGCCGGATCACGCTCTCATAGCTCAGCAGGCCCAGGCCGTCGAGCGAGAACAGCGTCTCGATGAGCAGCGAGCCCGCGAAGAACGCGCCGATGAACGCCGCCGGGAAGCCGGTGATGATGGGAATCAGCGCGTTGCGGAACACATGTTTCCAGAGCACCTGGCGCTCACTCAGACCCTTGGCGCGCGCCGTCAGCACGTACTGCTTGCGGATTTCCTCCAGGAAGGCGTTCTTGGTCAGCATGGCCGTCACGGCAAAGCTGCCGAGCACCATGGCGGTGATGGGCAGGGTGATGTGCCACAGGTAGTCCACGATGCGCGCACCCCAGGACAGCTCCTCCCAGTTGGAGGACGTCAGCCCGCGCAACGGGAACCACTGCAGTTGCCCGCCAAAGATCACCAGCAGCGCCACACCCAGCACAAAGCCAGGAATGGCATAGCCCACCAGGATGAGCAGCGTGGTCACCAGGTCGAAGCGCGAGCCCGCGCGCACCGCCTTGGCCACGCCCAGCGGCACCGCCACGAGATAGCTGATGAAAAACGTCCACAGCCCCAGGCTGATGGAGACGGGGAGCTTTTCCACCACGAGCTGCCACACGTCCTTGTTCTGGAAGAAACTCTTGCCCAGGTCGAAGCGCGCGAACTGGCCCAGCATCTGCACGAAGCGCTCGTGCGCGGGTTTGTCGAAACCGTAAAGGGCCTTGATCTGCTCCAGGCGCTTGGGGTCCACGCCCTGCGCCCCCCGGTAGGCCAGCCCCCCGCCCTCGGCGCCGCCGCCCACACCGGCGCCGGCCTTGGCCTCGGCCATGTACTGCTCCACCGGGCCGCCCGGCACGAACTGGATCACCACGAAGGTCAGCAGCAGCACGCCCAGCAGGGTCGGCAGCATGAGCAGGATGCGTTTGAGGATGTAGGCCAGCATCTTCGATCAACCCTTGTTTTCAATCGCAGGGCGGGCGGCCGCCGCGCCGGGCCGCCCCAAGCAAGGCCAGCCCCCTTGGGGGGCAGCGACCCGTGCAACGGTGGAGCGTGGGGGCCACATTACCGGGCCCACCAGGTGTCGATAGCCCAACCCTCGCCGCTGGAATACGGCGGCAGGGTCTCGGGCCGCGCCAGGCGCCAGGCGTTGTAGGCCATGCGGTGGGTACCGGCGGTCCACTGCGGAATCAGGTAGTGGCTGTGGGCGATAACGCGCTCTAGCGCATGGCAGGCGGGCAGCAGTTGTGCCTCTGTCTTGGCCGACGTCATGGTGCCAATCAGCGCATCCACGGCAGGGTTCTTCACGCCAGCGAAGTTGCCAGAATCCTCGGTGTCTGCCGCCTGGCTGCCGAACAAATCGGCAAATTCTTGGCCTGGGTTGTGCGTGCCCTGGAAGGCCATGGAGGTGATGTCGAAGTCAAATTTTTGCAGGCGCTGCTGGTAGAGCGCGAAATCGACCGCGCGAAAGCGCATCGCAATGCCCAGCTTTTCCAAGCTGCGCATCCAGGGCGTGACGACGCGCACGCCGCCTTCGTTGCTGTCCATGTATTCGAGCACCATGGCTTGCCCCTGGGCGTTGCGCAAGGCGCCGTCGCGCACCTCCCAGCCCGCTTCTTTGAGCAGTTGCTGCGCGCGGCGCAGATTGGCGCGCAGGGAAGACTCGCCATCGGTGCGCGGCGGCACCGTCATGGGGCCGAAGGCCGCCGCCGGGATGCTTTTGCGGAATGGCTCCATCAGCGCCAGTTCTTCAGGCGAAGGTGTGCCACGGGTTTCACAAGCGGTGTTGCCAAACAGGCCGTTGACGCGCTGGTACGAGCCGTAGAACATCTGCCGGTTCATCCACTCATAGTCCAGCGCCAGGCCCAGCGCCTCGCGCACGCGCACATCCTGCAGCAGCGGGCGCCGGGTGTTCAGCACATAGCTCTGAAAGCCCGAGGGCAGCTTGTGCGCAAATTCGCCCTTGACCAGTTCGCCGGTGTTGAACTTCTTGCCATTGACGCGCCGCGCCCAGTCGCCCGCGCTGAAAAAGCGCATCAGGTCAAATTCGCCCGCCTTGAGGGCTTCGAGCCGCGCGGTGGCGTCTTTGTAGATTTTGACGGTGATGCGCTCGAAGTTGGCCGTGCCTTTGCGCACGTTCAGGTCTCTGGCCCAGTAGTCGGGGTCGCGCACGTAGGTGATGTCTTTGCCAAAGCGCGCCGGGCCAATTTTGTAAGGTCCGCTGCCGATGGGAATGTCCATCACCACCTGGTCGAAGGGCTTGGGTTGGCCGCCCTGCACGCCATCCTCCATGCCCCAGTCTCGGCTGAACACCGGCAGGCCGCCCACAGTGAGCGGCAGTTCGCGGTTGGGCTTATGGAAGCGGTAGCGCACGGTGCGCTCGGCCAGCACATCCACACCGGCCACGTCGATCAGCATCGTCTTGTACACGGGCGAGGTGTGCGGCCCCACCAGGGTGTCGTAGCTGTGCTTCACATCAAGGGCCAGCACAGGTTTGCCGTGGTGAAAGCGCGCCTCGAGCCGCAGCCGGAAGGTGGCCGAAAGACCGTCGGGCGCCACCTGCACGTCTTCGGCCAACAGGCCGTAGCCAGTGGCGGTTTCGTCGAGCGAGCCCACCAGCAGCGAGTCGAACATCAGCGACGCAAGGTAGGCTGGTGCGTTGCCCTTGATGGTGAACGGGTTGTACTTGTCAAAGGTGGAGGTGCGCAGGTTGCTCACCAGCCGCAGCTCGCCGCCCTTGGGCGCGGCCGGGTTGACATAGCCGAAATGCGCGAACCCGGCCGGGTAGCGGGGCTCGCCCCACAGCGCATAGGCATGCGCGGCCCACGCCGGCACGGCGCAAGCCCAGAGCATCAGAATCATCCAGAACCGCATGCGACAATTCTGCACTACGTCGGCAGTGCCCCCGGGCTGGCAGCGGGGATTCCCCACGGCCGGGTGGCATGCCGTTTTTTCCGCTTCCCCCAGGAGAACAACAATGGGTTTTCTGACCGGCAAAAAGCTGCTCATCACGGGCGTTCTGTCCAACCGCTCCATCGCCTACGGCATCGCCAAGGCCTGCCACACCCAGGGTGCCGAGCTGGCGTTCAGCTACGTGGGTGACCGCTTCAAGGACCGCATCACCGACTTTGCCGCTGAGTTCGACTCCAAGTTGATTTTTGATTGCGACGTGGGCGATGACGCCCAGATCGAGGCCATGTTCAAGGGCCTGGGCGATGCCTGGGGCCACTTTGACGGCTTCGTGCACAGCATCGGGTTTGCGCCGCGCGAGGCGATTGCCGGCAACTTCCTCGACGGCCTGTCGCGCGAAGGCTTTCACATCGCACACGACATCAGCGCCTACAGCTTCCCGGCCATGGCCAAGGCCGCCCTGCCTTACCTGAACGACAAGTCGTCGCTGCTTACGCTGAGCTACCTGGGCGCCCTGCGCTCCATCCCCAACTACAACACCATGGGCTTGGCCAAGGCCAGCCTCGAAGCCAGCGTGCGCTACCTGGCCGAGGCCGTGGGCCGCACCCAGGATGGCCGCAGCATCCGCGCCAACGGCATCAGCGCCGGCCCCATCAAGACGCTAGCGGCAAGCGGCATCAAGGACTTCGGCAAGCTGCTCTCGCGCGTGGCCGACGCCTCACCCCTGCGCCGCAATGTAACGATCGAGGACGTGGGCAACGTGGCGGCTTTCCTGCTGTCCGACCTGGCCAGCGGCATGACGGCCGAGATTACCTACGTGGACGGCGGATTCAGCCAGACGGCTGGCCTTTCCGCCGACCAGGTCTGACGCCTCAAATTTCAAACAAAAATGGCCTCCAGCGCTTACCCATCAAGCGCTGAAAGCTCTTTTTTTAATAGCGCCCTGCCTCGCAGGGCTTGCCTGGCCCTGCTGGCGCTGGCCGCCCTGCCAGGCCCGGCACCGGCGACAGAGGCCCCGGCGCTGCTGCTGGCCCAGGTGTACCGCCCCGGTCTGCCGCTGCAGGACTACTGGGTGAGCGAAAAATACGACGGCGTACGCGGCTACTGGGATGGCCGCACCCTGCGCACGCGCGGCGGCACCACCGTGGCGGCTCCCACCTGGTTTACCGCCGACTGGCCCGCCACGCCCATGGATGGCGAACTCTGGGCCGGGCGCGGGCGCTTTGGCCACGCCCAGTCCACCACCCGGCAGCAGCAGCCTGACGAGGCCGCGTGGCGGCAGATGCGCTTCATGGTGTTTGACTTGCCCACGCACGGTGGCACGTTCGACGAACGCCTGCCCACCCTGCAGGCGCTGGTAGCCCGGTTGGGCCAGCCCTGGGTGCAGGCGGTGCCCCAGCAGCGCGTGGCCACGGACGCCGCCCTGCAAGCGCTGCTGCGGCGCACCGTGCACGCAGGCGGCGAGGGGCTGATGCTGCACCGGGGCGCCTCGCTCTACCGCGCGGGGCGCAGCGACGACCTGCTCAAGCTCAAAGACCACGAGGACGCCGAGGCGCGCGTACTGGCCCACCTGCCCGGCAAGGGCCGTCACGCGGGCCGCATGGGCGCGCTGTGGGTGGAGATGCCCTCGGACCAGCGCTTCCGACTGGGCACGGGCTTCAGCGACGCCGACCGCACCCAGCCGCCGCCCGTGGGCGCCTGGGTCACCTACCGCTTCCGGGGCACGCACGACGGCGGCCTGCCGCGTTTTGCCAGCTATCTGCGGGTGCGCGAGGACATGGCGGCACGCTGAAATCAGGTAAATTGCTATCTATTTAATAGCTATTTTCGCATACCCCATAAGCGCCAGAGGCCAATTTCACCTGACTATTTACATACCTCAAACCTCTCTCCCCAATCCGTTCGGGCTGAGCCTGTCGAAGCCAGGGCGCCCTTTGCCAACAGCCCTTCGACAGGCTCAGGGCGAACGGGTCTATCTGAGGTAAGTACCTAATCAGGCTATTTCATTAAAAAAAGGCAGGGCCCTCACGGCACCTGCCTTTTTTGGAGCGACGGAAGACGCCCGCGCCCCCGTCAGACGTTGCGCCCGTAAGGCCCGTCGTCTCCCACTTGCACCAGGTTGTCGGCAGTGGCCAGCAGCTTTCTCGTGCCCTTGCGCGCCCGGCCGTCGGCCACGCAATCAGAGTAGTAGTGCACTTTGCCGTTGTCGTCCACCTCTTCCACCAGACCATGGATGTCGGTTTCGAAGCCCGGCGCCATCAGCGCAAAGTCGCGCGCGAACTTGAGGTAGTCCACGATTTTCTTGTTGAACACCTCGCCGGGCACCAGCAGCGGAATGCCGGGCGGGTACGGCGTGATCAGCCCCACGGTGATGCGGCCTTCGAGTTTGTCGATCTCCACCCGCTCGGTCTTGCGCTGCGCGATGTGCGCGTAGGCGTCCGAGGGCTTCAGGGCCGGTGTCAGGTCGGACAGGTAGATTTCGGTCGTCAGGCGCGCGATGTCGTACTTGGCATAGAGCTGGTGCACATGCTGGCACAGGTCGCGCAGGCCCATGCGCTCGTAGCGGCGGTGCTGCTGGCAGAACTCGGGCAGGATGCGCGACATCAGCTGGTTCTTCTCGTAGTCGTCCTTGAACTGCTGCAAGGCGGTCAGCAGCGTATTCCAGCGGCCTTTGGTAATGCCGATGGTGAACATGATGAAGAAGCTGTAGAGACCCGTCTTTTCCACCACCACGCCATGTTCCGCCAGGTATTTGGTGACGATGGACGCGGGAATGCCCGTTTTGTCAAACTTGCCGTCCAGGCTCAGACCCGGCGTGACCACCGTGGACTTGATCGGGTCGAGCATGTTGAAGCCGTCGGCCAGCTGGCCAAAGCCATGCCAGCGGCTGGCGCTCTTCTTGCTGCCTTTGCCGTCGCTGTGGATGACCCAGTCCTCGGCCCTGCCCAG
>DMZZ01000305.1:14664-19763 GCA_003484805.1 Comamonadaceae bacterium
GGCGGCTCCATCATGGCGGCAGCCACATCGCAGCTGGCGATGATGCTGTACTGCGGTGAGGTCGATGTGTGCATCAGGTAGGCCTCGTTGAAGAGGTGCCTGTCGAGCTTGGTGGTCTGCGAGTCCTGCACCAGCACATGGCTGGCCTGGCTGATGCCGGCCAGCAGCTTGTGGATGGACTGCGTGGCGTACGTCACCGAATACTTGGGGCGCGTGCGCTTCTTGCCCATGGCGTGGTAGGTGCCATAGAACGGGTGGAAGGCGGCGTGGGGCAACCAGGCCTCGTCAAAGTGCAGGTTTTCCACGTAGCCATCGAGCATGCGCTTGATGGTTTCGGTGTTGTAGAGCACGCCGTCGTAGGTGGACTGCGTGAGCGTGAGCACACGGGGCTTGACCTTCTTCGCGTCCACTCCCTGGAGCAGCGGGTTGGCCCGGATCTTGGCCTCGATGGTGGCGGGCTCGAACTCGCTCTGCGGAATCGGGCCGATGATGCCGAAGTGGTTGCGCGTGGGCTTCATGAACACGGGAATGGCCCCGGTCATGATGATGCTGTGCAGGATGGACTTGTGGCAGTTGCGGTCCACCACCACCACGTCGCCCGGCGCCACGGTGTGGTGCCACACCATCTTGTTCGACGTGGACGTGCCGTTGGTGACAAAGAAGCAGTGGTCGGCATTGAAGATGCGCGCAGCGTTGCGCTCGCTCTCGCCAATGGCGCCGTTGTGGTCCAGCAATTGGCCCAGTTCTTCCACGGCATTGCACACGTCTGCGCGCAGCATGTTCTCGCCATAGAACTGGTGGTACATCTGGCCCACCGGGCTTTTCAGGAAGGCCACGCCGCCCGAATGGCCCGGGCAGTGCCATGAATACGAGCCGTCTTCCGCGTAGTCGAGCAGCGCCTTGAAAAACGGCGGCTGTACGCCCTCCAGGTAGCTCTTGGCCTCGCGAATGATGTGGCGCGCCACAAATTCGGGGGTATCCTCGAACATGTGGATGAAGCCATGCAGCTCACGCAGGATGTCGTTGGGCAAGTGGCGGCTGGTCTTGGTCTCGCCGTGCACGTAGATCGGCACGTCGGCATTCTTGCGACGCACCTCCGTGATGAAGGTGCGCAGGCTCAGCACAATGGGGTCGAGCCCCGAGCCCAGCGTGAACTCTTCGTCGTCAATCGACAGAATGAAGGCGCTGGCGCGGCTTTGCTGCTGGGCGAACTGGCTCAGGTCACCATAGCTGGTCACCCCCAGCACCTCGAACCCCTCGGCCTCGATGGCCTGCGCCAGCGCACGGATACCGAGCCCCGACGTGTTCTCGGAACGGTAGTCCTCGTCGATGATGATGATGGGAAAACGAAACTTCATGCGCAGCCTCCGTGCAACCGTGCCCTGCCCGGCCAAAAAACGAAATAGGCGCGAAGTGTAAGGAATAACCTTGACGCGCCTTTGAACTGCCACTTTTTTGACCCAGAATGTGGTGCACTAAACACAAACCCTTGCGGAGGTCGTTATGGAGGAATCCACCATCTGGTGGTTGCTGACAGGTGTCACGGTGGCCATTGAACTGGTCACCGGCACGTTCTACCTGCTGATGGTCGCCATCGGACTGGCTGCTGCGGCTGTGGCGGCGCACTTGGGCATGCCCGCCACCACGCAGATCCTGGCGGGCGCCTTCATCGGCGGTGGCGCCGTGGTGGCGTGGTATTTCATCAAGAAGAAACGCCCCGGCGACCCTTCGGCCCGCGCCGATCGCAGCGTGAACCTCGATGTGGGTGAAACCATTCTCATCGAAAGTTGGAACGCCGACGGCACCACCACCGTCAAATACCGTGGTGCCACCTGGACAGCCATCCATCGCCCCGGGGTCACTCCCGCCACCGGCATGCACAGGGTTTCGGAACTGGTGGGCAATCGCCTGCTGGTCGATCCCGTCTGAGCTTCGCACTGAATCCGTTTCACCCCAGAAAGGCCCCCATGGAAGTCGCCATCGTCATCTTCATCATTGCCGTGATCTTCATCGTGCAGTCCGTCAAGGTTGTGCCCCAGCAAAATGCCTGGGTCAAGGAGCGCCTGGGCAAATACGCGGGCACACTCACACCCGGACTGAACTTTCTCTTCCCCTTTATTGACCGGGTGGCCTACAAGCACAGCCTCAAGGAAATCCCGCTGGATGTGCCCAGTCAGGTCTGTATCACGCGCGACAACACGCAGTTGCAGGTGGACGGTATCCTCTACTTCCAGGTGACCGACCCCATGCGCGCCAGCTACGGCTCCAGCAACTACATCATGGCCGTCACCCAGCTCGCACAGACCTCGCTGCGCTCGGTTATCGGCAAACTCGAACTCGACAAGACCTTTGAAGAGCGCGACATCATCAACGCCCAGGTGGTGCAAGCCATTGACGAGGCGGCGCTCAACTGGGGCGTCAAAGTGCTGCGCTACGAAATCAAGGACCTCACGCCTCCAAAGGAAATCCTGCACGCCATGCAAGCGCAGATCACTGCCGAGCGTGAGAAGCGCGCCCTGATTGCGGCCTCCGAAGGCCGCCGCCAGGAACAGATCAACATTGCCACCGGCGAACGCGAGGCCTTCATCGCCCGCTCCGAAGGCGAAAAGCAAGCCGCTATCAATAAAGCCCAGGGCGAAGCAACTGCAGTCACCACTGTGGCCGAAGCCACAGCCCATGCCATTGAACGTATTGCCGCAGCTATCTGCCAGCCCGGTGGCGAGCAGGCCGTGCAGCTCAAGGTGGCCGAGAAGGCCGTGGATGCCTACGGCAAGGTGGCCCAGGACGCCACCACCACGCTCATCGTGCCCAGCAACATGACCGAGGTATCGGCGCTCATCGGTTCAGCCATGAAAATGGTGCAGACCCAGAAAGCAGCCTGACAGGCAGCGCAGTCCGCGCAGAGAGGCGAAATGCGCCGGAAATCGTGCGGACAATAATGAAGACTCATGACAATCTCCGATACGTTGCATCGCTGGTCGGCGGAAGACCGCCTGGTGCAGGAAGCCGCCTACCGGCGCAACCTCCAGGTTCTCGGCGTCGCTTCATGGGCATGGTACCGCTGAACCTGCTGCATGTGGTCGTGTTCGTCCTCATGCGATTCGATGACCCGCTGCGCAGCGCATGGGCACATCAGATCGCAGCAGCCCATGGGGCCATGGCATTGCTGATGTCAGTCATGGGGTAGATGTCCCGGCGGGCACAGACCCGTGCATCCCCCTCGTCCCCGATGCGCCTGTTGCCCAAAGGCGTCTGCGTGATGATCCTGGCGTGGGCGGTGGGCTTGACCGTGATGGACCAGGCCATCAGCACCAGCATCAATGCATTCGTCAACGCTGCCGTCGGCGTCTCCATCGTGTTCTTGCTGCGTCCCCGGTCGGCCGCCACGATTCTGGTGCTCGGATGGTGTGCGCTGGCCTGGGCACTGGGCTCGACCACGGAGAACACCGCCCTGCTGACCACCAACCGCATGAATGCAGCCTCTGCCAGTGCCCTGGCTCTGCTGGTGAGCATCTTGCTGTGGCGACGCTATGCGCAGGCAGAGCTGCTGCAACGGGCTCTGGCACATACCAACCGACAACTGGAATTGCAACGCGCTGAACTGGAGACCCTGGCGACGCGAGACCCACTCACAGGCCTGTTCAACCGCAGGGAGTTCGTCCGCCAGGCCGAGCATGAGCTGGCGCGCGCACAGCGCCTGGGCGGGGTGCTGTCGCTGCTGATGGTGGACCTGGATCATTTCAAACTGATCAATGACCGGTTCGGGCATCCTGCGGGAGACGAGGTGCTCCGACACGTGGCCCGGTTGATGACACAGACCGTACGGCAGACCGACCGGATCGCGCGCTTTGGCGGAGAGGAGTTCGTGCTGTTGCCGCCCGACACACCCGAAGCTGACGCCCTGCGCCTGGCCGACAAACTGCGACAACAACTGGCGGACACTCCGGTTGCCGGAGTGGGCATTCCGGTCACAGCCAGCATCGGACTTGCCTGCATGCCCGCAGGAAACGCCCTGACGCTGGACACCCTGCTCCAGCAAACAGACCGTGCGCTTTACCAGGCCAAACACCAGGGTCGCAATCGCACCGTGGTGGCCCTTACCTCCGGCGAACGGTCATCAATGGATGCAACGCCCCACCCAGGGCACGACCGTTGATTGCGCCGCCATGGTCGCATGATTCAGTGAACCCCATGTACCGATCCGGGCCGTATGGATTTTCTTTTTTGCATCCCATCCATGCGCCTCCCAAAAAAGCGACCCGATCGTGATCTATAATAGAAGGCTCAGGAGAGGTGGATGAGCGGTTTAAGTCGCACGCCTGGAAAGCGTGTGTGGGCTAATCCCCACCGCGGGTTCGAATCCCGCCCTCTCCGCCAGTAGTTCAATAAAAAAGCGCCTCTGAGGGCGCTTTTTTATTGCCGCAACGCGTCTGTTGGACACAATACCGCCATGAACAGCACTCCCAACGTCGATCCTGCCGAACTGGCCAAATTCTCTGATCTGGCCCACCGCTGGTGGGATCCGGAAAGCGAATTCCGCCCGCTGCATGAAATCAATCCTCTGCGGCTGGACTGGATCAACAGCCTGTCGCCACTGCACGGACAACGCGTGCTGGACGTGGGTTGTGGCGGCGGCATTCTGGCCGACGCCATGGCCCGCAAGGGTGCCCAGGTGCTCGGCATCGACCTTGCAGCCAAATCCTTGCGTGTGGCGCAGCTGCATGCCCTGGAGGCACAAACCCCCCGCGTGGAGTACCGCGAAGTCAGCGTCGAAGCCCTCGCCGCCGAGCAACCCGGCAGCTTTGACACCGTCACCTGCATGGAAATGCTGGAGCATGTTCCCGACCCCGCATCGGTGGTCAAGGCCTGCGCAGAACTGGTCAAGCCCGGTGGATGGGTTTTCTTTTCCACCATCAACCGCAATGCCAAGGCCTTCATGCTGGCCATCGTGGGCGCCGAGTACGTGCTGAACATGTTGCCGCGGGGCACACATGAATACGCCCGGCTGATCCGCCCCAGTGAACTGGCGGCCAATTGCCGGGCAGCACAACTGGACGTCCGCCAGACGCGGGGGCTGGAATACAACCCCATCACCCGCC
>DMZZ01000180.1:0-2809 GCA_003484805.1 Comamonadaceae bacterium
CCAGGCTGATGTAGGCCAGGTCGAACTTGGAGGCTTCCACTTCGGCCGGATCTTCTTCGTCCAGATCGCGGAAGGCCACGATTTCAGGGTGGCGGAACAGCGCGTTGGCGTCAAAGTTGAACTTCGCGTCCAGGGCCATCAGGTTGCCCTTGGAGTCGCAGTTCAGCGGGTTGATTTCCACGAGCGACGCATCGGTTTCCATGTAGCACTTGTAGATCTTGGAAAAGATGTCTACGGCCTGGTCGATGGAAGCGCCAGTCAATCCGATGGCTGCGGCCACCTTCTTGCTCTGCTCAGGGGTGATGCCGGTCAGGGGATCGATCATCTCGGTGATGATCTTTTCGGGTGTGGAGTGGGCCACTTCCTCGATATCCATGCCGCCTTCGCTCGAAGCGATCAGGGCCACCTTTTGCGTAGCGCGGTCGGTGACCAGCGACACATACAGTTCGTTCTTGATGTCGGCGCCGTCTTCGATGTACAGGCGGCGGACCTTCTGGCCTTCGGGGCCGGTCTGGTGCGTCTTGAGCTGCATGCCCAGGATCTCGCCAGCCAGGCGCTTGACGTCGTCAATGCTCTTGGCCACCTTCACACCGCCGCCCTTGCCACGGCCACCGGCGTGGATCTGGGCCTTGACCACCCAGACGGGGCCGCCAAGCTTTTGTGCAGCTTCCACGGCTTCTTGAACCGTGAATGCGGGAATGCCGCGGGGTACGGGCACACCGAAATTGCGCAAGATTTCCTTGCCTTGGTATTCGTGAATCTTCATGAGGGCTCTCTCAGGAAATTGATTTCACCCGTCTACCATGGTTGGAATGTCTGGCGGCGGGCGTGGGACATGGCAGCCGGTAAATGTATCATGTTGCGACGCACCATACCTTTTCCAAAACTTACGCCGCCAGCACAGCCCGGCGCCCCCATTGCAGGAGCAAACCATGTCCAAAGTTTTCATTGACGGCGAAGCCGGCACCACGGGTCTGCAGATCCGCGAGCGCCTGCAGGGCATGACCGGGGTCGAACTGCTGAGCATTGCCCCTGAACTGCGCAAGGACCCGGCCGCCAAGCGCGCCCTGGTGGGCCAGGCCGACCTGGTGGTGCTGTGCCTGCACGACGATGCGGCCCGCGAAACCGTGGCGCTGGTGGACAGCATCGAGCAGGCCACAGGCCGCCGCATCAAGGTGATCGATGCCAGCACCGCGCACCGCACGGCGCCGGGCTGGGTGTTCGGCTTCCCTGAACTGTGCGCGGGGCAGCTGGATGCCGTGCGCAGCGCCACGCGCGTGGCCAACCCCGGCTGCTATGCCACAGGCGCCATCGCCCTGCTGCGTCCGCTGGTCGATGCGGGTCTGGTGCCGAAAGATTTCGCGGTCTCGCTGCCCTCCGTTTCGGGCTACAGCGGCGGAGGCCGCCCGATGATCGAGGCCTATGAAGCCGGCAAGGCGCCGCCCTACGAGGCCTATGCACTGGGACTGGCCCACAAGCACATCCCGGAAATCCTGCACTACACGGGCATGACGCGCCGCCCGCTGTTCATTCCTGCCGTGGGCAACTTCCCCCAGGGCATGCTGGTGCAACTGCCTCTGCACCTCGATCTGCTGCCGGGCCAGCCCAAGGCGGCCGCGCTGCACGACGCCCTGGCCGCCCACTACGCCCGCACCAACACGCCCGAGCAATGGGTGAAGGTGCTTGAACCCACCGCAGACCTCAAGCTGGCCGCCGACACGCTGGCCGACACCAACCAGCTGGAACTGCGCGTGTTCGCCAACGAGGAATACCGCCAGGCCGTGCTGATTGCCCGGCTGGACAACCTGGGCAAGGGCGCCAGCGGCGCAGCGGTGCAGAACCTGCGCCTGATGCTGGGGCTTTGATTTGCTATTTAATTAATAGCTGCCAGCGCTTTTCCATCAAGCGCTGGAGCCCTGAAAGATTTCAAGTTTCCGTATCGGGATCAGGGCCTGCGCCGCCCTGCACCACGCGCCGCACCACGTCGGCCGAAAACCCGCGCGCCAGCAAAAAACGCATCTGCCGTGCGCGCTCTTTGGCATCCTGCGCGGGTGTGCCGAACTTGCGTTGCCATACCACCTGCGCACGCTCGCGCTCCGTGCCGCGCAACTGGTCGAGGGCCTGCGCCACCGTGGGTGCGTCCAGCCCCTTGGACTGCAGCTCCTGCCGGATGCGCAAATCCCCCAGGCGTGCCGCACGGCGGTGCAAGAGCGACGCTGCCACGCGCTCCTCGCTGATGAAGCCCTTGGCCTGCAGTTCGTCGAGCACGCGCTCCAGCTGACCTGGCTCCTCCTCGTACGGCGCCAGTTTGCGCAGCAACTCGGCGCGCGAGTGTTCGCGTGCCGCCAGGCAGCGCAGCGCCCGGCCCTTGAGCGATGGCTGCGGCATGGGCATGGTCGGCCTCTGGCACTGCGGTGGTTCAGCGATCAGTCGAGCCTGGGCTCGGCCGCCTTGCGGGCACGGCCCGCCGGGGCGGCCACCTCGCCATCGGCCGCTTCCACCGTGCCGTTGCCCATGGGCAATGCGGCGGGCAGCAGCGCAATGCCCAGGCTCTCGCGCACCTTGTTCTCGATCTCGTGCGCCAGCTGCGGGTTCTCGCGCAGGAATTCGCGTGCGTTGTCGCGGCCCTGGCCGATTTTTTCGCCGTTGTAGGCATACCAGGCGCCACTCTTTTCGACGATGCGCGCGGTCACGCCCATGTCGATGATTTCACCCTCGCGCGAGATGCCCTCGCCAAACAGGATGTCGAACTCGGCCGTTTTGAACGGCGGGCTGACCTTGTTCTTCACCACCTTGACCTTGGTCTCGT
>DMZZ01000179.1:0-8998 GCA_003484805.1 Comamonadaceae bacterium
CACTTCGCGCTCGCGCAGGCGCTGCTTCATGAGCCGGCGGCGCAGTTCCTGGCGGAACGTATCGCGCGCAACGCCATCGGCCGCCAGACGCCGGTACACCTCGTCGGCGGACACCTCGTTCTGTCGCGCCACGCTCTGCACCGCCTGATCCACTGCCAGATCATCGACAACGATGCCGCTCTCGCGGGCCAGTTGCACCAGGGCCAGCTCCTGGATGAGCTGCTCCAGTGCCTCGCGCGCCAGCAATTCCTGCGGCGGCTGGGCTCCGCCCTGACGGGCCACCTGGCGCTGCAGGCGCACCATGCGGGTGCGCACCTCGCTGTTGGTCACGGGCTCGGAATTGACGACGGCGACGATAAAGTCGGCCTGTCTGGGGCCTGCCGGTGCCTCGGTGCCGGGTGCGGGAAGGCGCACGCCCCCCATGCCTGACGCCCCGGGCAGACGCACCCCTTGCGCAACCGCGCCCTGCGACACAAAAGAGGCCAGGCAGACAAGGCCGATGGCAATAGCACGTGGATTCATGGTCTGTCGGTGTGCGTTAGTCGTAGTTGCTGAAACGGCTGGGGGTGCTGACCTGATCGCGCAGGTAGCGGTAGCCGGGGATATTCTGCTTGAGGCTGGACAGCGGGTTCGAGCCCAGGCTCAGGCGCGAGAAGCCGACGAACTCGATCTGGAACAGCAGGCGCGTGTTGGACGTGGTCTGGCTGTTCTGCAGGCGTTCGAGCACCACCCGGCCGATCCAGCAGCAGCTGTCGTACTCGAACCCCACCACGGTATCCACCAGTTTGCGGTCCTGCAGGCTGTAGTTCAGGCGCCCGACGCTGTACCAGCGCCCTTGCGACCCGCTCGGCTTGCTGCCTGTCCCCGCATCTCCCCAGAGGCTGTTCAGCGGCCACTGCCAGCCTACATCGACCTGTTCGCTGGTGCCGCGTTGCAGGCGGTAGGCGGCGCTGACCACCCGGTAGTCGCCGGGCTGGTAGCGCGCGCCGATGGTCGAGCGGATCGAGCGTCCGGTCTTCTGGTTGAACTGCACCGTGGAATCCATGCCCCATTGCGGCGTCCAGTTCACCGCCGCGCCCAGCATCACGTCGGACAGGCGCTCACTCACGGCCGGGGCCCCTGGCAAAGTGACGTTCTGGTCGGAAAAGCGCAGCCGCTGCGCCACACCAAAGCGCGCGGCCTCGGCCCCGGTGGCGGGGTCGAGCAGCCGGGTGGTCGCACCCAGCGTCAGCAGGTTGTTGTCGGCGATGCGATCCTGACCACCAAAAGCGTTTTCGGTGTAGATGGTGGCGAAGTTGAAATCGTTCGCGGCAGTGTCGTACACCGGCAGCAGGCGCTGGTCGCGGTAGGGCGTGTAGGTGTAGAAGGCGCGCGGCTCCAGCGTCTGCAGGAAGGCGCGGCCGAAATACTGCGTGTCGCGCTCGAAGAACAGGCCGCTGTCGAGGCTGACAGTAGGCAACGCGCGGTTGAACGAACGCGCGCCGTTGGCCAGCACGCTGTCGAACTGGTAGTGGCTGGCGTGCAATTGCACGCGCGGGGTGATGAAGCCCTGGGGCGCCAGAAACGGCCGGCTGATCTGCGCCAGCGCATACCTGCGCTGGGCATTGGGCTGGCCGGTGCGGCTGCGGTCCGCCTGGAAACGCGTCGCATCCAGCTCCACGCTGGCATCGAAGCCGCCGCCCAACTGGGTGGGTGCATAGCGCCACTGCCATTGCGGCAGACGGTCGTAAGGCGGCACGATGGGCGCCGTCACGTCCTGCAGGGTCTGCCACTTCAGGGTGCGCAAACGCATCGACATATCGCCCTCGGCCCAGGACAGCTGGGCATCGCCCGGCAGCAGGCGCTGGGCGAGCTGCGCCAGTTGCTGCGAGCCGCGGGCGAAATCGCGCCAGTAGTTGTCGTCGCTCACGCGCTGGATGTTGAGGTTCACCCCCAGCCCGCCCAGGGGCGAGCCGATCACGCCGCTGTGCTGCAGGCCATAGCTCCAGCGCGTGCGGTCGCGCAGGCGGTCGCTTGGCAGGACATCGGCGCGCAGCTGGCCCTGGTAGGTGGGCTCCAGGTAGCGGAATTCACCCCCCAGCTGCAGGCCGCGCTTGGCCATGATGGCCGCTTGCAGCGTGGCGTCGCGGTTGGGCGCGATATTCCAGTAATAGGGCTGCGCGTATTCAAAGCCGTTGACGCTGTCCAGGCCCACGGTGGGCGGTAGCAGGCCCGACTTGCGCTTGTCCGACAGCGGAAAGCTGATGTACGGAATGGGCAGCAGCGGCACGCCCTTGAACTCCAACACCGCGTTCTCGGCCGAGCCGACCTCTTCGGCCTGGTCCAGGTGGATGCGGTCGGCCCGCAGCACCCAGTCCGGCCGCCAGGCCGCGCCTTCCTCGCGCGTGCAGGTCGTGTAGGTGGCGTGGTGCACATCGGCGCGGTCACGGTCGATGAAATCCACGCGCACGGCGTCACCATGCGCGCCATTGCGCAAAAACCGGTAGCGCGCATCGGTGAAGAAGCCCTCGAAGGCATTCACGCGCAACTCCAGTGCCGCGCCCTCATACACGTTGCCGGCGCGGTGGATGCGCACCTGCCCCGAAGCGCGGGCCATGTCGTCGGGCACGGTGTACTCCATGCGCTCGGCACGGATCACGGTGTCGCCCCGGCGCAATTCGGCGCTGCCTTCGATCTCGGCGCGCACATCGGGCTGGCCGGTGATGCGTTCGCCAAAGACGAACACCGGGAGCTGCGAGCGCACGGCCTCGGGGATGGTTTCGCCCAGCATCGGGGACGGCCGCAACGGGGTGGGCGCATCCCAGGCGCCGGGCTGTGCCAGAGCCGCCAGCGGCCCCCCGCACAGCATGCCGACCGCCCACTGGACCACGGCCATGCGCAGCGGCTTCATCGGCGCTGCCAAGCCCTGCGCTCCACGGTGCAATGCGCGCGGCAGGGAAGAGGGACGGTGCAGGTCGGGCAAGGGTGTCATCGGTCCATGGCAACAGGCCGAACAGGGTGCCCACAGAGCGCCCGCCAGCCACCCGCGCCAGACGGGCCGGGTTTGTAGAATCCGATTATCCATGAGCCACCCCACTTCCCCCGCTCCCGCCCCTTCTTCCACCCCCGCGTCGGCGGCCGTTGTCTGGCCCGATGCCCGGCGCCACGCCGCATTCGACGCCTGGCTGGCCCCCCTGGCCGCCGCGCACGGCCTGCACAGCACCAGCCTGCGCCCTGCGTCCGCCGACGCCAGCTTTCGCCGCTACCTACGTGTGGACACCTCCACGCCGGGCCAGAGCTGCATCGTGATGGACGCACCGCCCGACAAGGAAGACTGCCGCCCCTTCGTGCAGGTGCAGGCGCTGATGCAGGCGGCCGGGCTGAACGTGCCGCAGATCCTGGCCTGGGACGAGGCGCAGGGCTTCATGCTGCTGTCCGACCTGGGCGCGCAGACGCTGATTGAAGCGCTCGACCCCGAGCGCCCCCAGGACGCCTTCGCCTGGTACCAGCAGGCCACCGACACCCTGCTGCAGTGGCAACTGGCGTCGCGCCCCGGCGTGCTGCCGCCGTATGACGAGGCCCTGCTGCGCCGCGAGCTGGCGCTATTCCCGGACTGGTACATCACCCAGCACTGCGGCACCGCGCTGGACGCCGCGCAGCAAGCCGTGCTGGACCACGCCTTCCACCGTATCGTGGCGCACAACCTGGCCGCGCCCAGCGTGTTCGTGCACCGCGACTTCATGACCCGCAACCTGATGGTGCCCACCACGCCCGGCGGCCCGCTGGGCGTGCTCGACTTTCAGGATGCGGTCTACGGCCCCATCACCTACGACATCGCCAGCCTGCTGCGTGACGCCTTCATCAGCTGGGACGAAAACTTCGTCATCGACATTACCGTGCGTTACTGGGAAAAGGCGCGCAAGGCCGGCCTGGTGGGCGCCAGCAGCGCCAGCGGCTGGGGCGCGGACTTTGGCGAGTTCTACCGCAGCGTCGAATGGATGGGCCTGCAGCGCCACCTGAAGGTGGCCGGCATCTTTGCCCGCCTGACACTGCGCGACGGCAAGCCCAGGTACCTGCAGGACACGCCGCGCTTTCTGCACTACATCCGCACCACCACCGACCGCTACCGCGAGCTGGGTCCGCTGCGCAAGCTCATCGACCAGATCGAAGGCACCGAAGCCGCCATGGGCTATGCCTTTGGCCGTGTGTGAAGACACACAAACTTCAAGCAAAATTGGCATCAAGCGCTTTCCCCATAAGCGCGAGCAGCTATCAAAAAAGGACTGAATGCCGCGCTTTCACTGCCCCGCTGACCTGGTCCCTGGCGCCGAGATCGAACTGCCCGCCGGTGCCGCGCGCCATGTGCAGGTGCTGCGCATGCAGCCGGGCGAAGCCATCACGCTGTTCCACGGCGGCGCGGACGGCCCCGGCGGCGAGTTCGATGCTGCCATCACCCACATGGGCCGCAGCACGGTGCGCGTGCAGGTCGGGGAGCACCACGCCATCGAGCGCGAGGCGCCGCGTGCCGTGCACCTGCTGGCCGGAATCACCGCCAACGAGCGCATGGACTGGCTGGTGGAAAAAGCCACCGAGCTGGGGGTGGCGAGCATCACACCGCTGCTGGCCGAGCGCAGCGTGCTCAAGTTGAAGGGCGAGCGCGCCGACAAGAAGCTCGCCCACTGGCAGGCCGTGGCCGTGGCCGCGTGCGAGCAGTGCGGGCGCAACCGCGTACCGTTGATCCATCCGGCAGCCAGTCTGGCGGACTGGCTGCGCCTGCCACCGCTGGACAGCTCGCGCCTGCTGCTGTCGCTGCGCCCGGGCACCCGGCCGCTGCGCGCGGCAGCACCCGGCGGCGGCGCGCTGACCTTTCTCTCCGGCCCCGAGGGCGGCCTGAGCACCGGCGAAGAAGAACTGGCGCTGGCGCACGGCTTCGCGCCCGTAACCCTGGGCACCCGCGTGCTGCGCGCCGAAACCGCGCCGCTGGCCGCGTTGGCCGCGCTCACGCTGGAATAGAGGGGCTACATGCCGTAGTCGCGCTCCACGCGCGCGATGCGCGTCTTGAAGCCCGCGTACCACTTCTCGTGGCCCAGGCGCTGGGCCTGCAGATGTTCGGCATTCGCCTTCCAGGCGGCGATGGACTCCAGATCGGCCCAGTACGACACCGTGATGCCCAGGCCGTCGCGCACCGACTCCACGCCCAGAAAACCCGGCTGCTGCGCCGCAAGTTCCACCATGCGCTCGGCCATCGCGCCATAGCCCTGGTCGCCCTCGGTGCGCAGGTTGGTGAAGATCACCGCGTAATAAGGCGGCGCGGGGGTGTTGGCAAATTCCATTTCAGCGTCCCATCGGCATGGGCTTGATGGCGCCACAGTTCTCCGACAGCCATTTGCCGGACTGCGCCATGTCGATCTGCTCGGGCTTGCCCTGGTTCTGGGTCTTGAAGCGGAACTGGCCGGTGTAGGCCGTGGGCCCCTGCATGGTGATCGTGCCCTCGCCACTCGACGGCGGCTGGCCCTGGCCGCCCTTGCAGCTGAAGGCCACTTTCATGGTGCTGGCGTCCACACGCTGCACCTTCTGCGTGCAGCCTTCCTGCTGCGGAATGTTGTCCAGGTCCGCCTGCTCCTTCGTGATGCAGACCTTCACGGTCTGGCCCTTGGGCCCCATGCCCACGCCCTGCTGGGCCATCATCTGTTCCATCTGCTTGCGCTGTTCGGGCGGCATGCTGGCCAGGGACTTCTGCATCTCGGCCATGGCGGCCTCCATCTGGCCGCTCTGGCTCTTCATGTTGACGCTGTGCTCCCATAGGCCCGGGCGCATTTTCTGCTGGGCACTGGCGCCCCCCGCCATGCCGGCCAGCAGGGCCAGTGCAGCGGTGGAGACGATCAAACGCGAAATCTGCATGGTGTTGCCTTTCCTGTAAGCCGAGCCCCGTACCGGGCATGGGGGGCGACCGGACAGCGCCACTGTACCCAATGGCAGCGCCCAAAGGAACACTATCCGCCGTGCAGCGACCGGCGGTACTGCATGGCCTCGGCGACATGCGCCACCTGGGTGTGCTGCGCGCCCGCCAGATCGGCGATGGTGCGTGCCACCTTCAGGGCACGGTGGGTGGCACGGGCCGACCAGCCCAGCCGCGCGGCAGCCGTCTGCAAGAACTGTGCGGCCGCCGGTTCGAGCAGCACATGGGCGTCGATGGCCTGGCCCTGCAGGGCCTGATTGGGCTGGCCCTGGCGCTCCGTGGCCCGCTGGCGGGCCTGCGCCACACGCGCCCGGATGGCGGCGGTGCACTCGCCCGCTGGCGCGCTCAGCAGTTCCTGCGGCGCCAGGGCGGGCACCTCGACATGCAGGTCGATGCGGTCGAGCAGCGGGCCACTGAGTTTGGCCTGGTAGCGCGCCACCTGGTCGGGCGTGCAGCGGCAGGCGCGCTGCGGGGCACCCCGATAGCCGCAGGGGCAGGGGTTCATGGCGGCAATCATTTGAAAACGCGCGGGAAACTCGGCGCGCTGGGCCGCACGGGCAATGGTGATGTGGCCCGTCTCCAGCGGCTCGCGCAGCGCTTCGAGGGCGGCGCGGGGGAACTCGGGCAGTTCGTCCAGAAACAACACCCCGTGGTGCGCCAGCGAGATTTCGCCCGGGCGTGGTGGCGAGCCCCCGCCCACCAGCGCCACCGCACTCGCCGTGTGGTGCGGGCTGCAGGTGGGGCGCACGGCCCAGCGCTCCAGCGCAAAACGCCCCGCCAGACTGGCGACGGCGGCGCTTTCCAGGGCTTCGTCCACCGTCATGTCGGGCAGCACCCCGGCAAAGCGCTGCGCCAGCATCGACTTGCCCGAACCCGGCGGCCCCATCAAGAGCAGGCTGTGCCCCCCGGCGGCGGCGATCTCCAGCGCGCGTTTGGCGGCGGCCTGGCCCTTCACGTCGGCCAGGTCGGCATGCACGCTGCCCGGCTGCAAGGGAGTGGCCTGCATGCGCGCCCAGCCCCCATCGTCAGCCACGGGGGCCTGGCCCTCCGCAGCCGTGCCGGGTGGCAGAAACTGCTGCACCACGTCCAGCAAATGCCGTGCACGCCAGACCTGGGCATCGGGCACCAGCGCGGCCTCTTCGGCGCTGCCCGGCGGCAGCACCAGGCGCACGCCCTGGGGCAGCGCGCGCAGCGCCAGGCTGGTGGCCAGCGCGCCGCGCACCGGGCGCAACTCGCCCGAGAGCGACAGCTCCCCCGCAAATTCAAACCCGGTCAGGCGGGCCGCATCGATCTGGCCGCTGGCCGCCAGGATGCCCAGCGCGATCGGCAGATCGAACCGCCCCGAGTCCTTGGGAAGGTCGGCCGGGGCCAGGTTGACGGTGATGCGCTTGTTGTGCGGAAACTCCAGCCCCGCGTTCTGCAGCGCCGAGCGCACGCGCTCGCGTGCCTCTTTCACCTCCACGTCGGCCAGGCCCACCAGCGTGAAGCTGGGCAAGCCGTTGGCCAGGTGCACTTCAACGGTGACCGGGGGCGCCTGCAACCCCAGCAGGGCGCGGCTTTGCACCAAAGCAAGACTCATGAGCGTGTTTCTCCCCAGACAAGTGCGGTGTGCGGGCTGCGCCAGCCCGGGCCCGGGGGCGCGCACCAGTCCGGTGCATTGCAAGACCCCCCACGCCCCGTGAAATGTAGCGGCGAATGGCCCGCTGGCCCTTGCGCTGGTGCATGGAACATGCGTGGCACGGTCCGTGCTTAGAGGGTGCATCCCTTGTTTTTTTCTGACTGGAGGAACCATGAACCACGTATCTCTCAAAGCCCTGGGCGTCGCCCTGGCGGCAGCCATGCCCCTGATGGCCAGCGCCCAGCTGAGCGGCAACCTGAGCCTGACCTCGAACTACAAGTACCGCGGCCAGGACCAGGACGTCAGCAAGGTGAAGGCGTTCAAGCCTGCCGTGCAGGGCGGCCTGGACTATGCCTTTGGCGAATCCGGCTGGTACGTGGGCAACTGGAACTCCAGTGTGGACTGGCTGCCCGGCAACTCGATCGAGATGGACCTGTACGGCGGCTACAAATTCAAGGTCGGCGAATTCGACCTGGACCTGGGCGCGCTGACCTACCTCTACCCCGGCAACACCACGGGCAACACGACCGAGCTGTATGCGGCCGGCACCTGGGGGCCGCTGACGGCGAAGTACTCGCACACCGTCTCCAAGGACTATTTCGGCTGGGCCGGTGCCAAGGCAGGCTCGGGCCGCAAGGGCACGAACACGGGCTACCTGGCGTTCTCGTTCGCGCAGGAAGTGGCGCCCTCGGTCACGCTCAAGGCTTCGGTGGGCTTCACGCGCTTTGCCAGCGACATCAAGGACACGGGCGTGCCCAACTACATGGATTACAGCCTCGGCGCGGCCTACGACTTTGGCGGCGGTCTGTCGCTCGGCGCTGCCGTGGTGGGCGCCAACAAGAAGGCCTATTTCGGCCCGGCCAACAAGTCGCGCCTGCTCGTCACGCTGACCAAAACCCTTTAAACCGCAGCGGGCGCCCCGGCGCCCCATCAGGAGGTACTGAAAATGAAAATGGTGACTGCCATCATCAAGCCGTTCAAGCTCGACGAAGTGCGCGAGGCCCTCTCCGACATCGGGGTGCAGGGCATCACGGTGACCGAAGTGAAGGGCTTTGGCCGCCAGAAGGGCCATACCGAGCTCTACCGCGGCGCAGAGTACGTGGTGGACTTCCTGCCCAAGGTGAAGATCGAGGCCGCCGTCGCTGACGACCTGGTGGACCGCGTCATCGAGGCCATCGAAGGCGCCGCACGCACCGGCAAGATCGGCGACGGAAAGATTTTCGTCTCCGCCCTCGAACAGGTGGTGCGCATCCGGACCGGCGAGACCGGCCAGGACGCCCTGTAAGCCACCCCTTCCACCGAACGCGAGAAACTGCCATGAAAAAACTGCTTGCCTCCCTCCTGCTGGGGCTGGGTCTGCTGGCCACCGGCCCGCTCGCCCTGGCCCAGGCACCGGCTGCCACCGAACCCGCCGCCGTGACGGCCCCGGCCGAACCCGCCGC
>DMZZ01000179.1:9013-9722 GCA_003484805.1 Comamonadaceae bacterium
TGGCCCTGTTCTACGGCGGCCTGGCACGCTCGAAGAACATGCTGTCCGTGCTGGTGCAGGTGTTCGTGATCTTCTCGCTCATCTCGGTGCTGTGGTCGCTCTACGGCTACAGCCTGACCTTTGCGGGCGAGGGCAAGTTCTTCGGCGGTCTGGACAAGCTGTTCCTCAAGGGCATCACCCCCGACACGCTCTCGGGCCTGCTGCCCACCATTCCGGAATATGTGTTCGTCGCCTTCCAGGCCACCTTCGCCGCCATCACCGTGGCGCTGATCGTGGGCTCGTTCGCCGAGCGCATCAAGTTCTCGGCCGTGCTGATCTTCTCCGTGCTGTGGTTCACGTTCAGCTACATCCCCATGGCACACATGGTGTGGGGCGGTGGCCTGCTGGCCGCAGATGGCGCACTCGACTTTGCCGGTGGCACCGTGGTGCACATCAACGCCGGTATCGCCGCGCTGGTGGGTGCCTACCTGGTGGGCAAGCGCATCGGCTACGGCAAAGAGGCGCTGACCCCGCACAGCCTGACGCTGACCATGGTGGGCGCCTCGCTGCTGTGGGTGGGCTGGTTCGGCTTCAACGCCGGTTCGGCCGGCGCCGCCAACGGCGTGGCCGGTCTGGCCTTCATCAACACCGTGCTGGCCACGGCGGCCGCCACCCTGTCGTGGCTGGCGGGTGAATCGCTGCACAAGGGCAAGGCTTCGATGCTGGGCGC
>DMZZ01000165.1:0-5760 GCA_003484805.1 Comamonadaceae bacterium
CCGTCACGCTGATGTGGTCGATCGCCGGGGTGGTGACGCGACATCTGGAGCATGCGCGCAGCTTCGAGGTGACGTTCTGGCGCAGTTTCTTCACCTTGCTGGCACTGCTTGTCATCCTGCCGGCCGTGCAGGGGCGTGCCGTGCTGGGCACGCTGCGCAGCGGTGGCCGGGCGCTGTGGATTTCCGGTCTGTGCTGGAGCGTGATGTTCACCGCCTTCATGGTGGCCCTCATGCTCATGCCGGTGGCCAATGTGCTGGTGACCATGGCTGTGGGCCCCTTGCTCACTGCGCTGTTTGCGTGGATCTTTATCGGACACCGCATCGCGCCGCGCACCTGGGGCGCCATCACGCTGGCGGGCCTGGGTATTGCCTGGATGTACGGCTCCCAGATGGCGGGGCTCCCGCTGGTGGGCACGCTGGTGGCGTTGTGCGTGCCGGTGGCCGCCGCCGTCAACTGGACGGTGGTGCAGCATTCCCAGCGCCATGGCCATGCGGTCGATCTGATGCCGGCCGTGCTGATCGGCGCGGTGCTCTCATCGCTGGCCACGCTGCCGCTGGCCTGGCCCTTTCAGGCCAATGCACACGATCTGACCTTGCTGGCCTTGCTCGGGCTGGTGCAGCTGGCCATTCCGTGCGTGCTGGCAGTGCGTTGTGGCCGCGTGCTCAAGGCGCCTGAACTGGCGTTGCTGGGTCTGCTGGAAGTGATCTTCGGCATCGTGCTGGCGTGGGTGGGCGCGGGTGAGCGCCCGGCGCCTTCGGTGCTGACGGGCGGTGCGCTGGTCATCGGTGCGCTGGTTTTCAATGAACTACTGGGTTGGAAGGAACAGAAATGACGGAGATGACCGGTGAGGTGTTGGCACAGATTCGGGGCCAGGTAGGCTGCATCACGCTCAACCGCCCCAGGGCGCTCAATGCCCTGTCGCTGGGCATGGTGCGCGATCTGATGGCGGTGCTGCTGGCCTGGCAGAACGACGCCAGGGTGCTGGCCGTCGCCATTCGGGGCAGCAACAAGGAAGGGCCGTTTGGCGCTTTCTGCGCGGGCGGTGACATCCGCTTCCTGCACCAGGCGGGCAGCACGGGCAACCCGGAAATCGAGGACTTCTTCACCGAGGAATATGCCCTCAACCACCTGATCCACAACTACAACAAGCCCTACATCGCGTTCATGGACGGCATCGTCATGGGCGGCGGCATGGGCATCAGCCAGGGCGCTGCGCTGCGCCTGGTGACCGAGCGNNACCAAGATGGCCATGCCCGAGACGGCCATCGGCCTGTTCCCTGACGTGGGAGGCGGCTATTTTCTTTCGCGTTGCCCTGGTCATGTCGGCGAATGGCTCGCGTTGACAGGCGACACCATCGGCGCGGGGGATGCCATTGCTTTCGGCCTGGCCGACGGCTGCCTGCCGCTGGACCAGCAGGTCTCGGTTTGGGATGCCCTGGGCACGCAAACTTTTGCCGATGGTGCAGCCGTGAAGGCTTTTGTCACATCAAAAATGGTAGCTGCTAGCGCAACGTTGACGGGTGCTAGAGGCCAAATTGACCAATATTTTTCGCTGAACAGCGTGGGCGCCATCACGGAGGCCCTTGAAACCGCTGACAGCGAATGGGCCCTCAGCACGGCGGCCACGCTGCGCAAGCGCTCTCCATTGATGCTGGGCGTGGTGCTGGAACAGATTCGCCGCGCGCGCGGCATGGACCTGGCGCAGGATCTGCGCATGGAGCGCGACATGGTGCGCCACTGCTTTTTTCTGCGCCCTGGCCAGAGCGAGACGGTGGAGGGCATCCGTGCCCTGGCCGTGGACAAGGACCACAGCCCGCGCTGGAACCCCGCACGCATCGAGGATGTGACGCCCGACTTGGTGGCCTCGTTCTTTGTGAGCCCCTGGCCGGTGCATGCGCACCCGCTGGCTGCGCTGCGCTGATCACCCCCGCCCGCCCGGGCCTCTTGCCCGGGTTCAAAGCTGCTGGTGCACGGCCGTGGCCAGCGCCAGCAGCATATCGCGCGAAAGCTGCCCGCTGAGGGCATAGCCGAACCCCTGGTCCATCCAGTAGAAGGCGGGCACCGGCCCGTCAGTGTGCAGCTGGAAAGCCGTCTCGCGCGCTGCGCCTGCGCCGTTGAGCGCCCCCAGGTAGAGGGTGATGCGCAGGCCTGCCGCGTTCTGGTACATGAACTGCGCCCGCGCGCCGCTCTCGCCAGGCAGCAGGCGCCCGCCCACCAGCTCGAAACCTTGCTGTGTCAGTACCGGCAGCGTGAGAGGACGCCCCAGACGCTTGGAAAGCCACTGCACAAGGTGCTCCTGCTGTGCGGCGCCCACCTCGACGGGATGGCGCTGTTCGGGTTGGTAAACCGCGTGGGCCACGGTGGCCTGCTGGGCGAAGCGTTGCGCACTGGCCACCGGCATCGGGCTGGGGGACGATCGGGAAGACCATTGCCCGTGCAGCGTCCATCCCAGGCCAAAGGCCAGCAGCACAGAGGCTGCCATGCCCCCCAGGTGCCAGAGTCGGGTCTGCCGGTCGTGCAGGGCCTGCAGCCTGCCAGCCGCCACGCGCAGCGGTTCGGGCAGGGGTTCCTCGGCCATGGCTGCATGCAGACCGCGCAGCGTTTCACGTTGTGCCGCCCAGTGCGCCAGGCGAGCGGCGTCATCTGCGCAAAGGTGCTTGCGTACGGCCTGTGCGTGCTCCGGGGACAGTTGACCATCCACCAGGGCATGCAGGGCGTTTTCGTCGATGGGGTGCGGTGTGCTTTCGTGCATGGCGGGTCATCGGGTCATTTGAGCCGACGCAGGGCAGGGGGCTGCGCCGGTGCCTGCATGGGCTCCATGAGTTCGCGCAGACGGGCGCGGGCGCGCGAGAGGCGCGACATCACCGTGCCCACCGGAATCTGCAGCACGCGGGCTGCGTCGGCATAGGCCATGTCTTCGAGCGCCACGAGCAGCAGCACGGCACGCTGTTCGGCGGGCAGGCGCAGCAGACAGCGTTCCATGTCCAGGGCGCCGTCGGTGTCCTGGGCAGGCGCTGGCAACCCCTCGTGCAGGGTATCGATGTCGACCGTCTGCAAGGGCGGGGCGCCGCGCCGCTGGTTCAGGTAAAGATGGTGCATCAGCGTGAACAGCCAGGCCCGCAGGTTGCTGCCCGAGCGCCAGAGCAGCCATTTGCGGCAGGCGCGCTCCAGGGTGTCCTGGACCAGATCATCGGCAGCCCATGCATCACCCGTGAGCAGGCGCGCATAGCGCCGCAGGGCGGGCACATGGTCGACGATCCGGTGCGGGTCCATGCGGAGCCAACTGTGGTCTTCAGGGCTTGGCGGCGCGCCACACCTGGTTCACGCCGTCGCCGGTCTTGTCGCCGGGCTTGGTGTCCTTGACCCAGAAATACAGCGGTTTGCCCTTGTAGGCCAGCTGCATGCCGCCGTCGTCGCGCTGCACGGTGCTGTAGTCACCGCCCGGCGCGGGGCCTTCGGCCTTCAGAGGGGGCCAGTTGGTGGCGCAGGGGCCGTTGCAGACGGATTTGCCGCTGCCCGCCGTGTCGCGATCGAAGGTGTAGAGCGTCATGCCGTTGGGGCCGACCAGAACACCGTCCTGCACCTTGACCTGGGCCTGTGGCATGGACTGGCAGCCGGCCAGTACCAGGGCGGCCATCATCAAACCGATCTTTTTCATTGCGTGTCTCCGGGTGGGTGCCGACCGCGCGGGATGGCGGCCATGCATCGGGACAAACACCGGGCGGGGGTGGTTTATTCCATCATCCGCCAAAAAAAGATCAGCGGTGGCGGCTCTTCATGGCGCGCTCGACCTCGCGCTTGCCCTCGCGGTCCTTGATGGTGTCGCGCTTGTCGTGCTCGGCCTTGCCCTTGGCCAGGGCGATCTCGCATTTCACGAAGCCGTTTTTCCAGTGCAGATTCAACGGCACCAGGGTGTAGCCCTTTTGCTCGACCTTGCCGATCAGGCGCTTGATCTCGTCTTTTTTCAGCAGCAGCTTCTTGGTGCGTGCGGATTCGGGGGTGACATGCGTCGAGGCCGTGTTGAGCGGGTTGATCTGGCAACCGATCAGGAACAGCTCGCCCTCGCGAATGACCACGTAGCCATCGGTCAGTTGCACCTTGCCTGCTCGCAGCGCCTTGACTTCCCAGCCTTGCAGCACCACGCCCGCCTCGTGGCGTTCCTCGAAGAAATAGTTGTAGGCCGCTTTTTTATTGTCGGCAATGCGAGAGGATGTTTCGGGTTTCTTGGCCATCTGGAATCAATGCGATGTCAGCCGGGAGATCGAAGCCCTCCCTACAATTGCAGCCATCGCGCAACAGCCATTCTAGTTTCGTCCAGCCATCCGGGCAGTTCTTGGCGCCCATTGCCAGTGCATCGCAGCTTTTCATGAAAACCGTCAACAAGTCCGTACTGATCTGGTACAGCCCCAAAGAGATGTTCGATCTGGTCACAGGGGTGGCGCAGTACCCCCAGTTTCTGCCCTGGTGCGACCGCGCCCAGGTGCTGGAACAGGACGGCGAGGGCATGCTGGCGGAGATCGGTATTTCGCTCAGCGGCATCCGCCAGACGTTCGTCACGCGCAACCTGCATGAGCCCGGGCGCCGGGTGCAGATGCAGCTGGTGAAGGGGCCATTTTCGCGGCTCGACGGGGACTGGCATTTTCACCGTGTGGGCGACGGCAGCCAGCGTGCATCGCGTGTGGAACTGCAACTGAACTACGGCTTTGACAGTGCGCCCCTGGCCACTCTGGTGGGGCCGGTGTTTGACCGCATTGCCGCGAGCATGGTGGATGCGTTCGTCAAGCGCGCAGAGAAGGTGTATGGCTGAACAGGGCCTGTGCATCACCGTGGTGGTATCGACGGCGCCCGGCAAGCTGCTGGAATGGGAATTGCAATTGCCGGAAGGAGCCACGGTGGCCGATGCTTTGCGGGCGATGGCCGACAAGACGGGCATCCCGCAGGCGGATCAGTTGGTCTGTGGGGTGTGGGGCCGCGTGGTGGAGACAGCACACGTGCTGCGCGCCAACGACCGCGTCGAGGTGTATCGCCCTTTGACCGTGGACCCGAAGGTGGCCCGCCGCGAGCGCTTTGCCCGCCAGGGTGCACGCACGACGGGGCTGTTTGCGAAAAGGCGCCCCGGGGGCAAGGCCGGCTATTGAGGCGCTTGTCGCGCAGGCGCCGTCAGCGCTTGCAATCGGCGTCGATGATCGACTGAATGCGCCGCATCTCGGCCGCACGACCTGCGTCATCCAGAAAGACGAGTTCCCCCTGGGCGTCGGGCTTGCGGACGGGCTTGCCCGTCTCGAACAGGGCCTTGGCTTCTTTGGCGCGGTTGCAGTTGTCGGCACGGGCGGCCGCCTGTTTGGCTTCTTCCGCCTTTTTCTTGGCCGCTTCGTCCGCTTCGGCCTGGGCTTTCTTCTTTTCCAGTTCCTTGTCTTTGCCGGAACCGGTGGCTGCGCTGGCGGGTTTGGCCGCACCAGGTGCTGCCTCGGCGCTGGCGGCCGCCACGGGCGGTACCGGCAACGTCGGCGTGAAGCGGGGCTGCTTCAGGATCTTGCTGTCAGGAACGTCCTGGGGGGGCGGGCGGTCACTGAACACCTTGCGTCCGTCCTTGTCGATCCACTGCCACTGGGCCACGGCGCCCATCGAGCAGGTGCAAGCCAATGCCAGCAAGAGGAGTTTGTGCATTTTCATGGCGCAAGTTTAGCCCTGTGTGCGTATTCCGGGACGGTGTCCGTCGCGGGTACAATCGTTTTTTTGGAGCTTTCTCATGCGCCTTC
>DMZZ01000366.1:0-6662 GCA_003484805.1 Comamonadaceae bacterium
GCAGATCGACGGCCCGCAACTCGACTTGATCGCGCTGCGGCGACATCACCCGCGCTGCGCCGCAACTCCTGGCAGGCTCCACCACGGGCGAGTCCGCCGGCAGTTCCCCTTGACCGAACAGTCCCGCCTGGGTCTGTTCGTCTCCGTTCCCGATCGTCGCAGTGCTCATGCACTGCTCAACGCTTCAGGGCCGGGGTTCGTTCACAACTTCTGAGCGCTCCACCAGCACGGTGAGCGGATCTACGCCCTCGGGCACCTTTTCGCCACCGGTACCGGTGAGATAGACCATGCCATCGGCGACCCCGCCCAGTGCCGCCACCACATGGCGCACCGGCACGCCGCTCCACAGCGCACAGCCTGCTGCCCCCACGGCCCAGGGGGTGCCACTGGGCTTGCTGGGAAAGAAGCCCCGTCCGTTGCCCGAGCACTGCAGCACCGTGGCCACGGTTTCCACGCCGAGGGTCTTGAGCTCGGCCAGCGTGAGGCTGCGCGGGTTCTTCACCCCTTCAATGCTCACACTCCAGGCATCGCGCTGGTCCAGCACGGAAGCATCCGGCACGGGCAGGTTGTTGCGCACGTAAAGCTGGCTCGTGGGGGTGATGACACTGGTACCGAACGCCGAGCGGCGGGTCTCCAGGGTGTTGCTGCTGTGCACGATCAGCGACTTGGCATCCTTCCAGTCGGCATAGCCGGGCAAGGGCTTGGGGGCGGCGGCAGCCTGCGCTCGCACGCCACCGCTCCAGCTGGCCATGCCCAGTGCCCCAAGGGCGGCAGCACTTCCGGCAAGCATGTGGCGACGCGGCAACGACACGGGGTTTTTCATGGATCGATCCTTGGTTGGGGTGAAAGACTGAAAAACCCGAAGTGCAGCGACGCGAGCTGCGCCGGTCAACGAACGGGATGCTGCTGATTTTGGCCTACCCGCACGCCGCTCCGGCGCTTGACGAACGTCAAAAAATGTAAAAGTTACTACTCAAAATGAAACAGTCGTTGGGGACACACCCGGCTGGTGCATATTCAAAGCCATGGACTCGGCGCATCCCCGTACAACCTACCACCGAGTTTTCCGACAAACCATCGGACGGGCCTGGCAGCTCTGGCGCCACCTGTCACAACCCTCTGGAAGACACCATGCAGCCCTGCTCCAGCTCCCTTGCCCGCACGTCCCTGTGCGGTCTGGTTCTGCTGGCGTCCTGCCAGTGGGCCCATGCCCAGCTCACGGCCATCGTGGCCGTGGAGCCGACCGCCCGCAAGGCCGCCCATTCCATCCTGCGCAGCGCCATGGAATCCGGCCTGTCCAAGGCCGCCTCGCAAAATGCCGTGGTGACCACCAGCGACGATCTGGCCGATGTGATGCGCACCACGCGCAGCGCGGGTCATGACGTGTTCATCGGCCCGGCCCAGGTGGCCGCTTCCGCGCTGCAACGGGGCTACGAACTGGTGGGGTCGACGGACAAGTCCGAGCAATACTTGCTGGTCGGCACGCCCCAGGTGCCTTCCGTCGGAGCCATGAAAGACCGCAGGCTCTACCTGCCGCAGCAGGATTCCATCTACACCTACATGGCGCGCGGCATGTTGAACGAGGCCGGCCTATCCTTCAAGGACCTGAAGACCGTGCAGCACGAAAAATTCCCCCAGGCCGGGCTCACGGCTGTCATGCTGGGGTCTGCCGATGCCACCGTGGTCCGGGCCGACGAATGGGCTGAATGGTCTGCCACCCACCCCGGCGGGGCCCGCGTGCTGGCTACCAGCATGCCGGTGCCGGGCGGGTTCACGGTGGTAATCAAGAAAGACCTGCCCGCCGAGACGCGCGCCAGGCTGGCCCAGTGGTTCGGCAGCGCGAGCCAGCAGGCGGGCCTGGCCCCCGTGTCCCAGCGCCCGCAGGCGCAGGAGTACCAGCGCGTGGCGGAGCTGGGCCTGTTCACCCCGTCGGGCCTGCCCGGAGTGCAGCGCATCACCGCCAAGGAAGCACAGAAGCTGCAAGGCCAGGGCGCGGTGATCGTGGACACGCGCACCGAGAAGGAATTCAAGACCAAACGCATCAAGGGTGCCCTGTGGGCGGCCTATGTCGAGAAGAGCCTCAAGGATGTGGCGTTCAATGCCGCACAGGACGACTTCACCGCCCTCGACAAGCTCACCCAGGCGCCCCCCGCCAAACCAGTGATTTTTGCCTGCAACGGTGCCGAATGCTGGAAATCGTACAAAGCCGCCAAAGTGGCCGCAGGCAAGGGCTACAAAACCGTGTACTGGCTGCGTGGCGGTCTGCCTGAATGGGCAGCCGACGGCCTGCCCACCGAAGGCGAATGATGCAACCTTGCCCGGAGAGTCAGAAGGTGTGAATGAATCCGGCGTGCCCGAGCAGGCCGCGAAAACGCGGCCGATCGAGGCGCAAAGCACAGCCATAGCCCGTGCTATGGCGAGCATTTGCAACGACGAGCGGGTGTGTTTTGGCGGAATGAGCGGGCATGGTGGGTTCGTTCACACCTTCTCAGTCCGAGCAGAACACGGTCAGCACCCCCGTGTAGCCATACAGGTGCTGGTGCGCGATTTCGCCGCCGGCAAAGAAGCCGACCAGGGGCACATCGCCCAGCGCATGGCGCACGATCTGCAATTCGGCACCGGGACCGCCAAAATGCGGCCCGCCTCGGCCGGAACAGCTCACATAGAGTGCCCCCGCGATATGTCTCTCGGGATGCGCGACAGGCGCGCCCTGCGGCGCACCACGGCCACGTTCCAGCCCGCTATCGGCAAGCGCTTGGCCCTGCGACAGCAGATCGAGCTCGCCGGGCGCCAGCTCTTCGCGGATTTCGGCACAGATGCGCATGAGGTCTGCGCGGGCGGCGGCCACGTTGCGCTGGCAGAAGGCCAGCCGCATGCCGGGCTCCACCATGTCGGCCAGGGCCACGCCGTGGCGCACTCCATCGAGACCGATGATGTGTCGCACCCGCGTATCGGTTCCGAAGTGGCCCGTGCGCCCCGCGGGAGCACCATCGGCATCCATGAGCCCCGCCAGCGTGGTGCGCACACGCTGCACCGCCTGCTGCGGGTCGCCTTCGAGTGATACATCCAGGGTGTGCAGCAGAACATCGAGCGCCGGCTCGCCATCGAGCTGCAGCACCACGTTGTCCTTGGCTGCGGTGATGCGGTGCGTCGGTCCCACGGGCTGACAGCCCTGGGTCACGCGCGAGAGCAGCGCCACGTCGGCGCTGAAGGCCACCCCCGAAAGCCCCCCGCCAAACACCCCGCCCGCCGCCCCCTGCCCGGCCAGGTTGCCGCTTCCGCCCACGGCAAACTGTACGTTGGCGCCCCGGCTCGCCGACAGGCCGCCAAACACATACCCGCTGGTGGTGCGCTCGGCCATTTCGGCGATCAGGCCCGCGACATCGGGCGTGTTGCCGTCGGCATGCAGCAGCGCCGTGTGCGCTACAAAACCGCTGACACTGCCGCGCGGCAGCGGGGCCACGCCGGAAAACACCCGGTACTGGTCGCAGGGCAGCTCGACCAGCATCACCGACAGGGCGGGTTCATCAAAATATTCGGCGTTGCTGGCGCACACCCCCACTCCCACCGTACCGCTCCAGTCGGTGACTTCGGGCAACTCGGCACTCAGGTGGTCCAGCAACTCCTGCGCCTGACCCGCGTAGTGGTCGGTGATATAGAGCAGGCCCAGAGCAGGCGCCTGCGCATACGTGGGCAGGGCCATTTGCGCACGCAACTGGGCGAGCACCAGCGCGGCCGCCATGCGCCATTGCGGATGGGTTGCGTGTCCGGTGGGGCAGAGTTTCATGGGAGCCCGTAGAACGTGTTCACGTTCTTGCCAAGGGTGGCGCGCCAAAGGCGGATGCTACCCATTCAACGAGAGGTTTTCGACGCCGGGCGCCGGGTGGCTGCTTTTTTGGCGGCAGCCTTCTTGGCCGGTGCCTTGCGTGCGGCCGTCTTGCGCGCGGGTGCCGCCTCCGGGGCGGCAACAGACTTCGCAGGTGCGGCTCGGCGGGCTGCGCCTTGCACACTCTGCACACCCTTGGCGGCCATCTGGCTGGCCATGCCGGTGGCCGTTTTCAGGGCTTCCTTGGCCAAGCCAGCTGCCATGTTGCGGGTGGTGTCGAGGGCCGTCTGCTTGGCCGCATCCTTCATGGCGCTGGTGGCAATCTGCTGAAACTGCTGCGTCAGCGCGCCCCACCACTGCATCGGGTCGACCATGCTGGCCGACGCGTCGGCCGCCTTGGCTTTGCTGGTTTTTTGGGTTTTTTCTACTGCGGCGGGCTCGGGCGATGCCATTTCGGCGACCCGGCTGGCCGCGCCGGTGACTGCACTGGCGGCACTGGCAATGGTTTCACCCGCCTTGTGCATGCCGTCCATCACGGTGTCGGCGGTCTTGAGCTTGAAAGCATTGGCCACGTCGCCCATGCTGAAGTTCATGCCCTTGAGCGTGGCCAGGGTCATCTTCTGCACTTCAAGCGCCTGGATGGTGGCCGCCAGAGCGCGCGAGTTTTGCTCCAGCCAGAACTGCACGGCCTTGAGTTCGTCGATGCGCTTTTCCAGCTCTTCGACGCTGATCGTGGGGGCCACCCAGTTGGACAGGTTGGGCAACTGCGGGATGTTGCTGGAGGCGCCCTTGGCCAGACTCTGAAGGAAATCGAAACCCGGCACGAATTTGCCGAAACCAGTGATGGATGTGTCGCTCATGGCCGCTCCGCTGTAATGGATGACAAGGATGCGGACAGCTTACTCCAATGTCGGCCCGGCGTGGCGGCAACCGGCGTGCCGGGGGGTTGGTATTTGCACCACCGCCCACCCCCGCCCGACCGGCTGCGGCACGCCGCCGCAGGCAAGGTCAGTGCTTCATGCCGGCCCCGTGGCCCGCGTGCGCGCCGGGTGCCTGGGCAGACACCGGCACCTCCAGTTGCAACTGGCTCTCTGCGCCCTGGGCGTTCTTGAAGACCAGCGTCAAGGGCACGGCGGAGCCCTTGGCCAGAGGCGCCTTCAGGTCCATCAGCATGACGTGATATCCACCGGGCTTGAGTTCCACGGCCTTGCCGGCGGGCAAATCCAGTCCGGGCACGGCACGCATCTTCATCACGTCGCCTTCCATCTTCATTTCGTGCACTTCGGTTACTCCGGCGGCGACAGATTCGACGCGCACCAGGCGCGTGGCTTCGCTGGCCGTCAGGCGCATGAAGGCTCCGGTGGCCTTCTGGCCCGGGACGCTGGCGCGCGCCCAGGCGCCTTCGGCAGCGACGGGTGCGGCGGTCTGGGCTTGCGCAACTCCGGCCAGCAAGGCGGCGGCGAAGAACAGGGGGGTGGTGATGCGTTGCAGTTTCATGGTGATCTCCAAAACAGAAAAAATAGGGCGGGAAACGGGTCCCCTGCTGCCCGCCGAGTGCTGGTGTGCGGCACAGAACCTGTATTGCAGATTCCGCTGGACAGCAAAAATATGAACAAAAACAGGCTCTGGCGCTTATCAATCAAGCGCCATAAGCTATGATTTTTATAGCACAACAGGAGGGCCGCGCGCTTGCAGCGGCGCGGCTGTGCGTGTGGCCCTGGGCGATGTTTGCAGCGCAGACAAACCCTGCGCTTGCGGCGACACACCGGAACATACCGCCACCGAAGTGGGCGCGGGCGCAGTTGCGGGAAGGCACAGGGGACAGTCGAGGGTATGCCCCCCCGTGGGGGCCCCGTCCGGATGGCCCGCCACCATGTACTGCACCGACCCGGAGCCGGAACAGATACGCTCGACGGAAGACACCACCCCGAACGGCGATGCCGCTGCCACGCCCAGCGACAGCGCCCACCACGCCAGCATGGAGCAGGCGAGCCAGCGGAAGCGGCGCAGGGTGTGCATGCCCGGATTGTAGGAGTCCCGGGGTGGCAAGGCCCAGGCTCTGCCCCGAATGCTTGAGGCTTGTCAACCGGCCCAGGTGTCCAGCCGCGCCCGCAGGCCGCTGGAGCGCTGGGTGCGCTGCGCCACGGCCTGGGCCAGCAGGCCGGGCTGCGCTGCCACCAGCGTGAACGCCTGGCGAGCGCGCGTGATGCCGGTGTAGACCAGCTCGCGCCCGAGCACGGCGCCAGCGCGCGGCGGCATCACCAGCACGGTGTGCTCGAACTCGGAGCCCTGGCTCTTGTGCACCGTCATGGCGAACGCCGTTTTCACCTGCGCCAGCCGCGCCACACCGACCGAGCGCAGTTGCGGGCCGTCAGCAAAGTACACGCGCAGGCCGCCGCCCGCCGTGGCCGAGGGCAGCGCGATACCGATGTCGCCGTTGAACACACCCAGCGCCGCGTCGTTGCGTGTGACCATGACCGGGCGCCCGGCATACCACTCGCCCCGGGTCTCCAGCAGCCCCGCGCCGCGCAGCGCGGCCTCGACCGCGCGGTTCAGCCCGGCGGCGCCCCATTCACCCTCGCGCACCGCGCACAGCAGGCGAAAACGCTCGAACGCCGCGAGCACGCTGCGCACCCAGTCGCCATGCTCAGAAGTGTCCAGNNAGGTAGTCGCGGTAGCAGGCGCTGGCGCCCGGCCGGCCGTGCAGCGCCAGCCGCACCACGGCCTGCGCGCTGCAGCCCTCCAGGGCCTGCAGCGCGCCCGAGGCGTCGTCGGCCAGGACGCGGCGCGCCCCGGCGGCATCGCCCCGGTTCACCGCCAGCGCCAGCTGACCGAT
>DMZZ01000333.1:0-3348 GCA_003484805.1 Comamonadaceae bacterium
GGCCCTGCTCGGCGTAGCCCGGGTCGCTGTACCGGGCCAGGGCTTCGTGCCAGTCCCAGACCTCGTTGCCCAGCACCGGCTCGGCGCCAAAACGGTCGTTCAGGCGCAGCTCGGCGATGCGGTGGATGTTGCGCAGTGCCTCGGCGCGCTCGAAATCCGGGTGGTTGTGCAGCCTGCGGGCCAGGGTGTCGATGATCTGCTGCCGGGTCAGCCCGGTGCCGCGCGGGCCGCGCACCGCCAGGATGAACGGGAAGCCAAAGCGCGTGTTGTAGGCCGTGTTGAGCTGCTGGAGGCGCTCGAACTCCTGCGGGGTGCAGTGCGTCAGGCCCGCCGCGCTTTGCTCCTGGCTCGATTCGGCCGTGAGCTGCTGGCCGACCATGGCTTTGCCCGCCAGTTCGGGGTGGGCGCGGATCAGTTGTAGCTGCGCCTCGGGTTCGGCATTGCGCACCACGGCGGCCATGACGGATTTGAGGTGCGCCAGCGAGCGCAGCGGGCGCTGTGCGAGGGCTTGGCGTGCGATCCAGGGCGAGTGTTCATAGATGCCGTCCAGCGCCCGCAGGGCATCGGACAGGGCGGCGGTGTTGAGTTGCTCAAGTGTCATTGCCATGGTTCAAGCCTGGTTGGCGGTACAGGGGTGCGTCTGCGTCCAGTGGCGCGCGATGTCGATACGGCGGGCTACCCACACGTGGCGGTGCAGCTGGATATGGTCCAGAAAGCGCTGCAGCGCCGTGATGCGTCCGGGGCGCCCCAGCAGGCGGCAGTGCATGCCGACGCTCATCATTTTGGGCCGGTCCAGGCCGACCGGGTCGCCCTCGGCATAGAGCGCGTCGAAAGTGTCTTTCAGGTACTGGAAGAACGGGTCGGCGTGCGAATAGCCCTGGGGCAGCGCAAAGCGCATGTCGTTGCAGTCCAGCGTGTAGGGCACGATGAGCTGGGGCACCACGCTGCCATCGGTGCGGCGTACCCGCATCCAGAACGGCAGGTCGTCGCCGTAGTAGTCGCTGTCGTAGGCGAAGCCGCCGTGGTCGGCCACCAGGCGCCGGGTGTTGGGGCTGTCGCGCCCGGTGTACCAGCCCAGGGCCCTTTCGCCCGTCATGCGCTGGAGGATGTCCATCGCTTCCTGCAGGTGGGCACGCTCGATGTCTTCGGGAACGTCCTGATAGTGAATCCACTTGAGGCCGTGGCAGGCGATTTCGTGGCCGAGTTCCAAGAACGCCTGCGTCACATCGGGGTGCCGCTGCAGCGCGCTCGCCACGCCGAACACGGTGAGCGGCAGACCGCGCTGCTCGAACGCGCGCAGGATGCGCCAGACGCCCGCACGCGATCCGTATTCGTAGATGCTCTCCATGCTCATGTGGCGCCCGGGGTAGCTGGCCGGGTTGAACATCTCCGAGAGGAACTGCTCCGAACCCGTGTCGCCGTGCAGCACGCAGTTCTCGCCCCCTTCCTCGTAGTTCAGCACGAACTGCACGGCGATGCGCGCGCCGCCAGGCCATCGGGCGTGGGGCGGATTCCTTCCGTGGCCGACAAGGTCGCGGGGGTAGGGGGTGGTGGTGTCGTAGGTCATGCGGGGGGGCCGGGGAAAGAGCGTTGTGGGCGGGGCTCGGCTTGCATGCCGCGATGATAGAAGGAACGGGCGGAGTGCATACACTCCAGATCTCACCAGGCGGCCATTTCGGGCGGCCTTTCACCAGGAGATTTCCCATGGGCTTGAGCACCCACGTTCTGGACACCATGCACGGTGGCCCCGCCGTCGGCATGGCGGTGGCCCTGTATGCCACCGAGGGCGAGTCCGCCACGCTGCTCCAGCGTCTGGTGCTGAACCAGGACGGACGCCCCGACGCCCCGCTGTTCGACCATGCCAGCCTGCGCGTGGGAACCTACCGCTTGCGCTTCGATGTGGCGGGCTACTTCAAGGCGCGTGGGGTGCAGTTGCCCGAGCCCCCGTTCCTCGACCAGGTGAATCTCGATTTCGGCATTGCCCATGCCGACCAGCACTACCACGTGCCGCTGCTGGTCAGTCCCTGGAGCTATTCGACCTACCGGGGGTCGTGAGGTGCTATGAAAATATGAGCTGCTTGCGCTCTATTTGCAAATTTTTGAACATCAAAAGTGCATGAAAACGCCTGAAATCAAGCGCAGAACGCTCCTTTTTTCAGAGCTGCCCCTCGGTCAGTGTGTCGAGCTGGAACTTGCCGCTCTTGTCCCACAGCCAGGTGTCGGTGTAGGTGACCTTGCCCATGCGGGCCGGCACAGGGTAGGGCGCGGCGGCGCGGGCGGTGCGCTCGATCTCGGCCACCACCTCGGGGACATGGCGCGGTGCGCGCAGCCAGTGCACGCGGGTCACGCTGCCCTTGCGGTCGATGTCCACCTCCAGCACCCCGATGGCGTAGAGCTGGGGCTGCAGCTTGCCCTTGAAGATGCGCTCGGCGTTCTGTCCGTACAGGTGGCGGGCGGCGTCTTTGCGGTAGTCGCGTGGTGTGCGGGCGTTCGAGGGCTCGGGGGGCGCTGCGGCGGCCTTGCTGCCCACCGGGCCGGTGGTGCTGGAGGTGTCGCTGCCCGCAGAGCGGCTGTCAGGGGCCACGGGACTCTCGGGCGAGGACTTGCAGGCGGCCACCAGGGCGGTGATGGCCGCCATCAGGCTGGCCAGCAGCCAGGGGCTCCGCGTTGTGGAGCGGGGCGAAGGGTTCGGGTCCATGCGAGCGGTCGGTAAGTTGCAGGAAGCGCCCCGTGCCCGGGGCCATGGTGGCCTGATGAGAGGCCGATAGCGTGGCATTTTTGCACCTTTTCCTCCAGGGCCTTGAAACTGCCCCGGCCTGCCTGGTGAGTGTGGAGCGCACCGAAGGCTCGGTGCCGCGCGAGCGCGGCGCCTGGATGGCTGTCTTTGACCGCCAGGTGGTGGGCACCATCGGCGGCGGGCATGTGGAATTCCAGGCCATTGCCGAGGCGCGCCGCCGACTGGGCGGTGCGGGCGGGCCGCAGGTGCTGCGCCATGCGCTGGGCCCCAGTCTGGGCCAGTGCTGCGGCGGGGTCATGCACCTGCGTTTTGAGGGGGTGGGGGCCGAGGACCGCGACGCGCTGGCCCGGCGCCTGGCGCCCCGGCGCGCTCCGGTGGCGCTGTTTGGCGGCGGCCATGTGGGCCAGGCGCTGGCGCGCGTGCTGGCGCCACTGCCGTTCCAGATCACCTGGATCGACAGCCGCGACGGCATCTTCCCGCAGGATGTTCCGCAAGATGTGGCCTGCGAGCATTCCGACCCCGTGGAGGCCGCCGTGCCGGGCCTGGCGCCCGGTGCACGCGTGCTCATCATGAGCTTCAGCCACGCCGAAGACCTGGACGTGGTGGCAGCC
>DMZZ01000012.1:0-756 GCA_003484805.1 Comamonadaceae bacterium
CCGGCAAATACGAAGCCCACTGGGCGGACGGCAGCTACAACTGCATTTGCTGCGGGGCCAAACTGTTTGAGTCGCTCACCAAATTCGACGCAGGCTGCGGCTGGCCCAGTTTCTCAGAGGCCATCCCTGGAACCATCCACGAAATCGTGGACCGCAGCCACGGCATGGTGCGCACCGAGACAGTGTGTGCACAATGCGGGGCCCACCTGGGCCATGTCTTTGAAGACGGCCCTGCGCCCACCGGGCTGCGCTACTGCATGAACTCTGCGTCACTCGACTTTGAACCCGACGCCCCTTGAACCGCTGAACTGCTGCTTGAACCGCTGCGCCAGCACGCTGGCCTCGCCTTATGAAAATATTGATTGATTTCTTCCCCATCCTGCTGTTCTTCGGCGCCTACAAGTTCTTCAACATTTATGTGGCCACTGGGGTGCTGATGGCCGCAACCGTNNTGATCGTGGTGTTCGGCACGCTCACGCTGGTGCTGCAGGACGACCGCTTCATCAAATGGAAGCCAACGGTGCTGTACGGCGCGATGGCCGTGGCCCTGGCAATTGCCGTGTGGGTGATGAAGAAGAACATCTTGCATATGCTGCTGGGCGGCCAGTTGAGCTTGCCCGATGCGGTATGGATGCGACTGAACCAGGCCTGGATCGTGTATTGCGCCTTCATGTCGGCGGTGAACGCCTACGTAGTGATGAACTTCAGCACCGAGTTCTGGGTGGACTTCAAGCTCTGGGGCTACGCCTTCCCTCT
>DMZZ01000012.1:873-1960 GCA_003484805.1 Comamonadaceae bacterium
GACTTTGGCACCCACTTTCGGGTGCGCATAGCGTCACCTTTGTTTACAGGCAAGTCGCGGGTAGCGCAGCACCGCCTTGTGTATGATGCGCTGCAAGAATTTATTGACCAGGGTGTTCACGCCATCGTCATTGAAGTTCTCTGACCCGGCCCCCATCTTTACTGTTGCCGGCCTTCGGCCTGTAATCACTTTCTCACTTTTTGGATTCCGCATGAAGAAACAGCTCCTGTCCGGCCTCGTGGCCGCTGCCGTGCTGGGCACGATGGCCCTGCCCGTCTCCGCCCAGAACCTTGCCATCGTGAATGGCAAGGCCGTGCCCAAAGAGCGCGCCGAAGTTCTGCGCCAGCAGGTAGAGCGGTCCGGCCGCCCCGTCACCCCTGAAGTGGAAGGTCAGATCAAGGAAGAAGTGATCGCCCGCGAAATCTTCCTGCAGGAAGCCCAAAAGCGCGGCCTCGAAGGATCTGCCGACTACAAAACGCAAATGGAGCTGGCCCGCCAAACCATCCTGATCCGCGAACTGTTCGCCGACTACCAGAAGAACAACCCCGTGACCGACGCTGAAATCCAGGCCGAGTACGACAAGTTCGTGGCCAACAACAGCGGCAAGGAATACAAGGCCAGCCACATCCTGGTGGACAAGGAAGCGGATGCCAAAGCCATCATTGCATCCATCAAAAAGGGTGCCAAGTTTGAAGACATCGCCAAGAAGCAGTCCAAAGATCCAGGCTCTGGTGCCAAGGGCGGCGATCTGGACTGGGCCTCCCCCAGCAGCTATGTCCCCGAATTCACCGAAGCCATGGTCAAGCTCGAAAAGGGCAAGATGACCCAGGAGCCGGTGAAGAGCCAGTTTGGCTGGCACATCATCCGCCTGGACGACGTGCGCGAAGCCCAGTTGCCCAAGCTCGACGAAGTCAAGCCCCAGATCTCCCAGCAACTGCAGCAAATGAAAGTCACGAAGTTCCAGGACGAACTGCGTGCCAAGGCCAAGGTCGAATAAGCCGCGACGGCCTTTCCCCTCCTAGAAAACGCGGCCTCGGCCGCGTTTTTCATGGGTGCCAGCCACCCTGGGCTCAACCCGCTATCCCGC
>DMZZ01000012.1:1992-7537 GCA_003484805.1 Comamonadaceae bacterium
TGCGGCGTACGCTCCAGCCACCAGCGCCCGCTGGCCAGCCCCCACCACATCACGCCCAGCCACGGCAGCAACGGCACATAATCTTCGGTATAGGGTTTGCGTGACACCAGTCCCAGCCAGTTGAGGGAGCGGGCATTGAAGTGCACAGCCCAATCCGTCAGCGGTCCCGACAAGGCCCATTGCGCCAGCCAGGGCATGGCCAAGGCCAGCCCCCCGGCCAGCCACAACCATCGCCCCCAGCCATAGGTGACCCGGGCCAGTGGCAACATGACCGCCATGGCGTGCAGCACCCCGAAATAGATGAAGCTGCGCGGAAACATCGCGAAAGACCCCGCACTCACCAGCAGGGCACATGCAGCAATCTGCAACCAGCGTCGGCCAAACCTGTCCCAGCCCTGCCCCTGATGGACCGCAATCGCCTGACCCAGACCGGCACAAAACAGGAACAGGCTGACGATCACAGTCCGCTGCCCGATCCAGACCGGATCGTTGCGAAAGTCCTGCACCCAATAGCCAAAATGGCTCAGATCGAAGCAGAAATGGAAGATCGTCATCCAGACCATGGCACTGCCGCGCAGGGCGTCCACGGCGTCAAAACGCGCCGGCGCCATGGTCAAAAATCGGGGAGCTAGGGCGTTTTTCACTCGGATCAGACGTCAGAAGACAAAACGCCATGATGCCATCGCGGGTGCGAGTTGCAGACTGACACCAGAGGCTCGGAAAGCAAAAAGGACTTGCAGTACCAGACTGCAAGTCCTTCAAACAATGGTCGGAGCGGCGGGATTCGAACTCGCGACCCTCTGCTCCCAAAGCAGATGCGCTACCAGGCTGCGCTACGCTCCGACAGCTAGCATTCTAACCCGACAAACACCCCNNAATATTTGCTTTTCAGGCCAGTCCCCTGGATCGGGGGTGCCTCAGCGGGAAGCCGACTGGCCTGGCCCGGGGCCGCGACCGGCCAGATGGCGGAAGGTAATGCGACCCTTGGTCAGGTCGTAGGGAGACAACTCCAGGGACACCTTGTCGCCCGCGAGGATGCGGATGTGGTGCTTGCGCATCTTGCCGCCGGTGTAGGCAATCAGTTGGTGACCGTTGTCCAGCGTGACGCGAAAGCGCGAGTCGGGCAGCACTTCGGTGACGCTGCCCTGCATTTCAATGAGTTCTTCTTTGGCCATGTTCAATCTCTAAAAAACGATTCAATCTGTGTACGGCGCCTGCGAAATTGCGTTGTCCCCACAGGCGGTAACGCCTGTCTGGTAGAGCAGGCGCAGTGTGCTTTGCGTGCTGTGGGGTTCGCTGCACCCGGGGCGCAGTTCAGAAAGAATGCCGGGAGAGACGGCTTCAATGGACAGGCAAGGCGCTGTGCATGAGCCTGTCGATTGTACCGCGATGTGGCTTGTCTGCCTACGAGGCGCAAGCACCCTCCCCTTCGGGCACCGGCAAGGCGGTGGCCAGTGCGCGCACCAGGTCCGACTGCGTGATGACACCCGCCAGACGGCCGTGCGCGTCCACGATGGGAATATGGTGGTGCCCACCCCGGGAAAAAAGGGGAACCAACTCCATCACATGCTGCTGCGCGTGGGCCACCTGCACCTGCCGGATCATGATGTCTTCCACCCGGGATGGCTGGCCCGTGCGCCCTTTGACCAATTGGCGCAGGCGCTGCCCCAGGCCCTCGTGCAGTTCGAGGTTGGCCAGGCGCATGAAGTCGGCCACCGTGACGATGCCCAGCACCATGCCCTGGGCATCCACCACCGGCAGGGCCTTGATCTGCTCACGCCGCATCATGGCCCAGGCTTCCTTCAGGGTCACACCGGGCTCCACCGCCATGGGCGGCCGCGACATGATGTCGGCGCAGCGCAATTCGCCCAGCGTGCGCTGGAAAGCCGCCCGTCCAGCCATGTGCAGCAAGCCTGCCAGATCGGCACGGCTGATGTCCAGCACCTGGTTGTAATGCGCCAGCGCCGCATCCAGATCCGCCGTAGTGAACTGGCCCTTCCCCGTCGTCCGGTCATCGCGCTGCAGGCGCTGGGGATGCGGATAGCTGCGCCCGGTGGCATTGTTGTAAGCAATGCCCACAAGCAGCAGCACCAGCACGTTGAGCAGTACCGGGAAGACCAGCAGATGCGCGTCTTCCCCGGGGTTGAGCACCACAAAAAGTGCCATCGCCGCACCGGGAGGATGCAGACAGCGCAGCGGCACCATCACCAGCACGGCTGCCGAGACAGCCAGCGCGGCAGCCACAGCGGGCTCTGGCACGAAGGTAGCGCAGGCCAGACCCACCAGCACCGACACAGTGTTGCCCCCAAGCACCGGCCAAGGCTGTGCCAGAGGGCTGGAGGGCATGGCGAACACCAGCACCGCACTGGCGCCAAGCGACGCCACCATCCAGTGCGCCCCAGGAGCGGCATGGATCCACCAGCGTGCCAGCAACGCCGCCAGCAGGACGCCCAGGGCCACCCCGAGCGCCACGCGCAGCCGTTCGCGGCCGCTGATGCCCACGGGCGCGGGCCAGTAACTGCGCAGCCAGGCCGCCCGCTGGGCGCGCGGCGGGTCGGATTCAGGGGGAGAGAAGGGCATTCGACAAAGGCAGAACCTGCCGGAGACAACACATGCACGCCCGGCCGCAGCGCAGCACGCCGACAAGCCTGACGAGGTCGCATTGTGCCCGCTGTCGATTGCCCCTGCCATCCACCGGCCACGCCGATAGAATGGCGCGCTTGGCCACTTCCCCACCCGCCTGCCGTGTCTGATCGCCTTGCCGTACTGCCGCAGTACCTGATGCCCCAACGGGCCCTGACCGTCGCCGCGGGGCGTATCGCATCGGCCCGCGCCGGCGCACTGACCACCGCACTCATCCGCCGCTTCGTGTCGCGCTACGGCGTGGACATGTCGGAGGCCGCCAATCCGGACCCGGCCAGCTATGCCAGTTTCAACGATTTCTTCACCCGGCCGCTCAAGCCCGGCGCGCGACCACTGGCGGCCGCCGACCTGATCTGCCCGGTTGATGGCGCCATCAGCCAGTTCGGTCCGGTGCAAGGCGACCAGATCTTCCAGGCCAAAGGGCACCACTACACCACCACGGCGCTGGTGGGCGGCGACGCGCAGCTTGCAGCCGAATTCCAGGGGGGCCACTTTGCCACGCTCTACCTGAGTCCGCGCGACTACCACCGCATCCATATGCCCTGCGAGGGGCGGCTACGCAGCATGGTGCATGTACCCGGCGATCTGTTCTCGGTGAATCCGACCACCGCGCGCGGCGTGCCCGGGCTGTTCGCACGCAACGAGCGCGTCGTCTGCGTGTTCGACGGCCCCCGGGGGCCGTTCGTGCTGGTGCTGGTGGGCGCCACCATCGTGGGCAGCATGGCCACGGTGTGGCACGGCCTAGTGAACCCACCGCGCCCCGGCGTGCGACGCCAATGGGATTACGCGGACCAACAGATCGTGCTGAAACAGGGCGACGAGATGGGCCGTTTCCTGCTCGGCTCGACCGTGGTGATGCTGTTCCCACAAGGGCCGCTGCAGTTCAATCCCACATGGGCGCCGGCCCGGCCCATTCGCCTGGGCGAGGCCATGGCCAGCCTGGGCACTGCATAGAACCTTCAACGATGATCAGAGTCGGCGTCCGAGCATGAATACGGTGGGCTCCACGGTGAGTGCATCGGCGTTCACCGGGGCATCGTAGCCCACCAGGTGCACCAGAAGCACGCTGCGCCGCAGAATGATATGGCTGACGGTGGCCTGGCTATGCCCCAGGCGGACCACGGTGCCGGGTTTGAAGAGTGGCATGCGAAAACAAGCTGCGCTGTCCATGGTCTGCCGTAGGTGTACTGTCTCTGAATCGGTTGCGGGGTGCACTTCTGTTCACCGAAAACGCTATCGTAATTGTAGCAAATACCCCCTACTCTTCTGGAACAACCCCACGCTTTCTGGTGCTTCCCCGGATAATCACGCCCCATGTCCCTGCTGCCCCACCAGATCGAACTGCTCTCACCCGCCCGCGATGCCGGCATCGGTATCGAAGCTGTGAACCATGGCGCCGACGCCGTCTATATCGGCGGCCCGGCCTTCGGCGCACGTGCCGGGGCGGGCAACGACATCCGCGAACTGGAACGCCTGATCTCCCACGCCCACCGCTTCCACAGCCGCGTGTTCATCACGCTCAACACCATCCTGCGCGACGACGAACTGGANNGCGCGCCAGATGGCCTGGCAGGTCTACAACGCCGGGGCCGATGCGCTCATCATCCAGGACATGGGCCTGCTGGAAATCGACTTGCCGCCCATCCAGCTGCATGCCAGCACCCAGACCGACATCCGCACGCCAGAAAAGGCGCGCTTCCTGCAGGATGCCGGTCTGTCGCAGATCGTGCTGGCGCGCGAACTCACCGTGCCGCAGATCGCTGCCGTGCGCGCCGCCACCGACCCCCAGCGCTGCGCCATCGAGTTTTTCATCCACGGTGCGCTGTGCGTGGCCTACAGCGGCCAGTGCTTCATCAGCCATGCCCAGACCGGCCGCAGCGCCAACCGGGGCGACTGCAGCCAGGCCTGCCGCCTGCCCTACCAGGTGACCGACGCCCAGGGTCGCATCGTTGCACACGACAAGCATGTGCTCTCGATGAAGGACAACAACCAGAGCGACAACCTGCGCGCCCTCATCGACGCGGGCGTGCGCAGCTTCAAAATCGAGGGCCGCTACAAGGACATGGGCTACGTGAAAAACATCACCGCCCACTACCGCAAGCTGCTCGACGAAATTCTGGACGAGCGCGAGGCCTCGGGCGACCCGCTGGCGCGCGCATCGAGTGGCCGCACCACCTTCACCTTCGCGCCTGACCCGCTGCAGAACTTCAACCGCGAGTTCACCGACTACTTCGTCAACGGCCGCAAGGAAGACATCGGCGCCTTCGACACGCCCAAGAACCCCGGCCAGGCCATCGGCTGGGTGACCNNAACTTCGTCGAACTCGAAGTGAGCGACCCGGCCACCGTGCTGCACAACGGCGACGGCCTGTGCTACTACGACCTGCACAAGCAACTGGTGGGCCTGCAGATCAACCGCGCCGAGCCCGTGTCGCCACGCGGCGGCCGGCAATGGCGAGTGTTTCCGAAAGACCCGATGGAGGGTTTCAAGGACCTGCGCAAGGGCACCGAGGTCAACCGCAACCGCGACATGGACTGGGTGCGCACGCTGGAGAAGAAGTCCAGCGACCGGCGCATTGGCCTGTGGGCGCAGTTCGCCGAGACGGATGACGGCTTCGCGCTCACGCTGACCGACGAGGACGGTTTCACCGGCACGGCCCAGGCCGCCCTGCCCCACGAGGCGGCGCAGGACACGGCCAAGGCCGAGGCCAACCTGCGCGAGCAGCTCGGGCGCTTCGGCACCAGCATCTTTGCCGTGCATGACATCACGCTGCAACTCTCGCGGCCTTGGTTCGTGCCCGCTTCCAGCCTCAACGCGCTGCGCCGCGATGCGCTGGCCGCTCTCGAAGCCGCGCGCGCCCAGGGCCTTGTACGCCTGCCGCGCGCCACGCCCGTCGAGCCGC
>DMZZ01000021.1:0-3459 GCA_003484805.1 Comamonadaceae bacterium
CCGATGTGGGCGCCGACCTGGTGGGCAAGGTCGAGGCCGGCATCCCCGAAGCTGACCCGCGCAACCCCGCCGTGATCGCCGACAACGTGGGCGACAACGTGGGCGACTGCGCCGGCATGGCCGCCGACCTGTTCGAGACCTACGCCGTCACGCTGATCGCCACCATGGTGCTGGGCGCCCTGCTTGTCGCAGCTGCGCCGGTCAACGCGGTGCTGTACCCGCTGGCGCTGGGCGCCGTGTCCATCGTGGCATCGATCATCGGCTGCTTCTTCGTCAAGGCCTCGCCCGGCATGAAGAACGTGATGCCCGCGCTCTACAAGGGCCTGGCTATCGCAGGCGTGCTCTCGCTGATCGCGTTTTACTTCGTCACCGCCTGGATCATTCCCGACAACGCACTGGGCGGCACGGGGGCGCAGATGCGGCTGTTTGGCGCCTGCGCCACTGGCCTGGTGCTCACAGCGGCGCTGGTCTGGATTACCGAGTTCTATACCGGCACGCAGTATTCGCCCGTGCAGCACATCGCCCAGGCCTCCACCACGGGCCACGGCACCAACATCATCGCGGGCCTGGGTGTTTCGATGCGCTCCACCGCCTGGCCAGTGATCTTTGTCTGCATCGCCATCCTGGTGTCCTACCAGCTCGGCGGCCTGTACGGCATTGCTGTGGCGGCCACGTCCATGCTGAGCATGGCAGGCATTGTGGTGGCCCTCGATGCCTACGGGCCCATCACCGACAACGCCGGCGGCATTGCCGAGATGGCCGAACTGCCCAGCAGCGTGCGCGACATCACCGACCCGCTGGACGCCGTGGGCAACACCACCAAGGCCGTGACCAAGGGCTACGCCATCGGCTCGGCCGGCCTGGCCGCGCTGGTGCTGTTTGCCGACTACACGCACAAGCTGGAGAGCTACGGCCTGGCCATTTCCTTCGACTTGTCCGACCCCATGGTCATCGTCGGCCTGTTCATCGGTGGCCTGATCCCCTACCTGTTCGGCGCCATGGCGATGGAGGCCGTGGGCCGCGCCGCCGGTGCCGTGGTGGTGGAAGTGCGCCGCCAGTTCCGCGACATTCCCGGCATCATGGACGGTACCGGCAAGCCCGAGTACGGCAAGGCCGTGGACATGCTGACCACCGCCGCCATCAAGGAAATGGTCATCCCCAGCCTGCTGCCCGTGGTAGTGCCTATCCTGGTCGGTCTGCTGCTGGGCCCCAAGGCGCTGGGTGGCCTGCTGATGGGCACCATCGTGACGGGCCTGTTCGTAGCGATTTCCATGTGCACCGGTGGCGGTGCCTGGGACAACGCCAAGAAGTACATCGAAGACGGCCACCACGGCGGCAAGGGCAGCGAGGCGCACAAGGCCGCCGTCACCGGCGACACCGTGGGCGACCCCTACAAAGACACTGCGGGCCCGGCCATCAACCCGCTGATCAAGATCATCAACATTGTGGCGCTGCTCATCGTGCCGCTGGTGGTGAAGTTCCACGGGGGCTGAACGCGCGCAATGACCCGCACAGTAGCGACGAACGAAAGGGGGCATTGCGCCCCCTTTTTTGCTAAGGGCGCCACAATGCGCACGCTGGCCGGTCTGCCGTGCCGCCATTTGTATCGATACCAAAAAAGGATGCACCTTTGACCCCCGCTGCACCGTTTGCCACCGGAGACCATGCCGCGCTGTACCAGCGCATCGTTCAGGACGCACTGGCCCATTCCGGTCACCTGATGGAACGCGTCATTGAATCCACCCGCCAGTCCCTGCAGGCCCGTGAAGACCTCGCGCGCACCCCGGGCGAGCGCCACAGCGTGATGGATGCCCGCCAGCACCTCACGCGCTTGACGTTCGTGCTGTGCGAGCGTTTTCCTGCCGCACTGCAGCAAGCGCTGGCCGAAGGGGCCGTGCAGAAGCAGAAAAGCACGCGCTCCTTGTTCGCGGTGCATTTCGACGAACTGGAGCTGATGGATGAGTCACAGATCAACGACAGCGTCGAGCGTGCGCGCGCCGGGCAGGTGGTGGCCGAGGCGGTGCAGGCCCCGCTGGCCGATCTCAACGCGCTTCTGAGCGCAGTCCAGGGCCAGGCCACCGTCAGCGCCGACCACAACCCCCTGCAGCCCCAGCTTTATTTGCAGGCTTTGCAGGCCGTGGTGGGGCAGATGCAGGTTTCCGAGACGGTGCGGCGCGACTGGATGTGGCACCTGGCACAGGCCCTGGGCCATGAGCTGCGGGTGCTATACCTCGAATGGATCCGCCAACTGCAGGAAGGCGGCGTCCAGCCCGCCGGATACGCCGTGCGCCAGGCCAGCGGCGACTATGTCTACATGAACCCCACGGGTCCGCACGGCCATGCCCCCGGTTTCGGGCCGGAGACCGCAGCCGGGCCCATCGAGGACGCATCGGCATCCGCATCCCCGGGCCCACAGGCCGCCACTGTCGCCCACGACGAATCCCTGCTGACGCTGGACCGGCTGCGCCGCCTGCTGGCGGGCGAGCTGTCCGACGCCCCTTCACCATCACCCGAAGAATCGTTTTCCGATCGGTTCACGCGCGAATTTGAAGGCCCGGACTCTCTGGCGGATGCGCCACCGCCGGATTTCGACATCACGGTTCCGGCGGCATTCGAGGCCCTGCAGGAAATGAACCAGGTGGGCCACATGGTGCAGCGCCTGGGAGCCCAGCGCCAGCCCGGCGCGCCGGATGCGACGCCCAACCCGGGCAGCGCCGGGCGCGATGCCATGCGCAGCAGCGCCACCGGGCTCGGTCAGGCCCTGAGCCTGGAAGTGGTGGCCCTGATGGTGGACAACATTGCGCACGATGCACGCCTGCTCTGGCCCGTGCAGCAACTGGTAAAGGAACTGGAACCCGCACTGCTGCAGCTGGCCCTGGCCGACCCCCGCTTTTTCAGTGACAAGGAGCACCCCGCACGCCGCCTGCTCCAAGAAATGACCGACCGTAGCCTGGCCTTTGACAGCCTGGAATCCCATGGATTCGAGAGCTTCATGCAGCCGCTGATCGACGTCGCCCGGCCGCTGGCCAACGCCCACATCGACAGCAAAGAGCCCTTTGAACATGCACTGGAGCAACTGCTCGCCACCTGGGCCGAGCGCGAACAGCAGCGCGCGCGCGAGCGCCTGCAGGCCATTGAAACCCTGCGCCGCGCCGAACAGCGCAACCTGCTGGCCGCCAAAATGGTGCGCGACCTCTGGCTGCTTCCCCAGATCGACCATGTTCCGAAAGAAATTCACCGCTTTCTGGAAGGCCCCTGGGCGCAGGTGATGGCCCAGGCGCGCCTGACCGACGACAGTGGCAGCAACGACCCGGGGCGCTACCGCGAACTGGTGGACGCGCTGCTCTGGAGTGCCCAACCCGAACAGACACGCATCAATGTGGGCCGCCTGGCGCGCCTGGTGCCCAAGCTGCTGAGCAAACTGCGCGAGGGGTTGGCCACCATCGACTACCCGGCCAC
>DMZZ01000310.1:0-460 GCA_003484805.1 Comamonadaceae bacterium
GGCCTGCCCACCGAAACGGTGTATGGCCTGGCGGCCGATGCCAGCAGCGACACCGCCGTGGCGCAGATCTTCGCCGCCAAGGGCCGGCCCAGCGACCACCCGCTGATCGTGCATGTGGCCGACGCCTCGGGCATCGCGCATTTCGCCAGCGAGGTGCCGGCGTTCGCCCAGGCGCTGGTCGACGCCTTCTGGCCCGGCCCGCTCACGCTCATCCTGCCCCGCCTGGCCGGCGTGGCGACAGCAGCCACCGGAGGCCAGGACAGCGTGGGCCTGCGCTGCCCGGCCCACCCCGTGGCGCACGCCGTGCTACAGGCCTGCGCCGCGCCCGGCGACGGCCCCGAACTCGGCGGACCACCCGTCTGGGGCCTGGCCGCGCCCAGCGCCAACCGCTTCGGCCGCGTGAGCCCCACCACGGCGCAGCACGTGCAGGACGAACTGGGCGAGGCGCTGCTGGTGCTCG
>DMZZ01000310.1:667-5590 GCA_003484805.1 Comamonadaceae bacterium
CCTGCTGCGGCGCATGCCCGACGATGCCGAGGCCACAGCCCAGCAGCTGTTCGCTGCGCTGCGCGGCTTCGACGATGCGGGTGTACGGCTCATCTGGATCGAAACCCCACCCGACACGCCCGACTGGGAAGGCGTGCGCGACCGCCTGCAGCGCGCCGCCGCAGCCTGAGCCCCACTCGTTAAACTAGCGAACCCTTACCGGAGAACACAACATGGCAGCAAATTGGATGCGCCGCACCGCCCTGGTCGCCGCATGTGCGTCGGCCGCGCTCTTGGCGGCCTGCGGCTCGAGCACCACCGAATCGGCCATCACGCCCGATCGTTTCATCGCCTTTGGCGACGCCTACAACGACGTGGGCCAGAAAGGTTCGCGCTACACAGTGAACAACGGTAGCGTGAACAACTGGACGTTGCAGCTCGCATCGCATTACCAGAAGACACTGGCCCCGGTCGCCAGCGGCGGCCTGAGCTATGCGCAGGGCAACGCCCGCATTACCGCGCAGCCTGATGCCGCAGGCGACGCCAGCACGCCCACCATCACGGCACAGATCGACAGCTTTCTGGCCAGCAAGACCTTTGCCGCGAATGACGTCGTGCTGCTCAATGGGGGCATCAGCGACCTGATCGTCGGCATGGCGGCCGTACGCGCCGGCACCCTCAGCGGTGCCGACTTCCTGGCTCAGGCGCGCCTGGATGGCCAGGCCTTGGCCGCGCAGGTGCGCCGCCTCGTGGCGGCCGGGGCCCCGCATGTGGTGGTGTCGGGCACCTACAACCTGGGCAAGACGCCCTGGGCCATCGCCATCGGCCAGGAAACCCTGCTGAGCGACGCCAGCAGCCGCTTCAACGAGGCACTGCTGGTGGCGATCAACGACCTGGGAGAGCATGTGCTGTATGTCGATGCGGCCTACTTCGTGAACGTCTACACCTCGACCCCCGGCGTGTACTCCTTCACGAACGCTGTCACCGCCGTGTGCACTTCGGTGGATGCTGGTCAGGGCATCGGAACGGGTGCCGGGCAGATCAATTCGGCCCTGTGCACTCCCTCCACGCTGGTGGCAGGTGCCGACCCTGACCGTTACGTGTTTGCCGACAACGTTTACCTCAGCCCATCGGCCCACCGCCAGCTGGGCACCTACGCTTACGACCGGCTGCGCGCCCGCTGGTAAACCTGCGGCACTCCTCGCACAAAAAAGCCGACCCTCGGGTCGGCTTTTTGCTTTGCACCCCAGAACCCACCGCTTCCGGCGGGCTCCGGGGGCTGGATCACTTCACCATTTCAAACAACGCACGGGCCTGCGCATGGCAGAACGGTGGCTCGTAGGTGCCATGGTAATTGCCGTAGTAGGTGGCGAACGCAGCCGATGTGGGATCGGTGGGCGCCTGGCCGCCGGGCCCGAAGGTGGCCTGCACCATGGCATCGACATCCACCGAACTCACGTTGGTCAGGCCCCGGCTGTCGAAGTCAGCCTTCATCACGGCCTGGTGCACGGCCGGTGGCACCGTGGGGTCGCCCGCGCCGCCGCACAGCAGCACGCGCGACCGGGGGCTCCATCCCAGCAGATCGTTCTTCTTGGCCGCCACGTACAAGGGGTGGGTGGTGCTGGTCTGGGCACCGAGCAGGAAGTCGGACTGGAACACCGCGTCACGCGCCTGATTGGGCGTCACACCGGGGCCGCCCGGCAGCGTGCCGGTGGTCACCAGCGTGGTGTAGTTCAGCGTGGGACTCGGCAGCAGGTTCTCGATGTAGCCCGAGTAAGGTGTCTTGAAGACCGTCTTCACATCGGTATAGACGTTGCCGTAGACCTTTTGCCATGCTGTCACGAGGTAAGGCACGAAAAACTGCACGCCGGCAATGGCATCGGGCAGCCGGAGTGAGCCGGACAGGTTGTAGGGCCCCGCGAGGTGGGCACCGGCCACCACATTGAATTCGGTGGGGTGGTCGCGCTCGGCCGCCCGGTGGGCCGCCATGGAGGCATGGCCCCCTTGGGAGTAGCCGGTGAACATGACCTTGCCCGACAGGCTGGCGCCCACGGACGGTGCGGCCGCCCGTGCCGCACGCACCGAGTCAAGCACCGTGGTGGCCTCCGAGTCGGCGTGCAGGTAGGGGTGGTAGGTATGGGAGGACTTGGCAAAGCCCAGATAGTCGGTGGCCACCACCGCATAGCCCTGGGCCGCGTACATGGCAGCCAGCAGGAAGGTTTCACTGTCCTGCGGGTTGGCCAGGGTGCGCGGCTTTTGCACATCGGTTCCCTTGGCATAGGCCACCAGCGCTGCTGGCGCGGTACACGCCGCGCCGCCCGGAACCAGCATGACGCCCGAGGCATTGGTCTCGTCGCTGCCATTCGGGCCCACGGTGATGTAGTTCAGCGCCACCACCTTGACATCGCACTTGGCCTTGCCGGTGAGGGGCTGCAGGCCCGCCGCTGCGGTGCTGGCATCGATCTGTGCCGCGGTCAGCGTGGTCACGGTGACGGGCGCCTCCTTGAGCGCACCACGATCGGGGTCGTCGGACCCTCCGCAAGCCACAAGCAACGCCGCGGCCGCGGCCACACAGGTAAAGCGGAAATACGTCATGGATGAATCCCTCAGGTCGGAAAACGGCCATGGTGCCTGTACCTGCGCTGCCTTCACCATTGGGGATTACGCGCGGCCCCACGTCAATCAGACGCCTGTGCGACAGCTCACGAGGCGTCGTGCGGTGGTTCGCTGCGCCCGTACCGCAGCTTCATCGCCAGGATGCTGCCGGCCAGCGCCAGGGTGATGGCGTTGGCCCCCACGATAGGCCAGGCACTCAGCGCCAGCCCGTACACCAGCCACAGTGCGATGCCCACTGTGAACACGCTGTACATGCCCAGGGAAATGCCGCGCACATCGCGTGTGCGGAAGGTGTGCAGCGCCTGCGGCACAAAGCTGCAGGTCGTGAGGGCAGCGGCCAGGTAGCCGATCAGGTCGGTGAGGGACATGGCAGGGGCGGGGTTTCGGTCTACTGGTCGCGCGCGGTCCAGTCGATCAGGGCGTCCAGGGCCGGGCGCGCGGCTGCGGCGGCCGCATGGTTGACCATGGCCACCAGCACATAGCGTCGGCCGCTGGCGCCATGCACATAGCCGGCCACGGCCATCACGTCGCGCAGGCTGCCCGTCTTGAGGTGGGCCGTGCCGGCCCTGCTTTTGCTGCGGCGCAAGGTGCCATCGACGCCCACGATGGGAAGGGAGGCCACCAGCTCGGGCATCACGGGCGAGGTCCACGCGGTCTGCAGCATGCGGCCCAGGGCCTGGGCGCTGATGCGCGCCTCCCGGCTCAGGCCCGCGCCATTGTCGGCCACGGGCATGGGAACGTCGCCCCACCGCCCTTGCCACCACTGGCGCAGCACCTCGCGCGCGCCGTCGAACGTCGCCACGCCGTTCTTCTGCAGCGCCAGCGTCAGGAACACATGCTGCGCCATGACGTTATTACTGAACTTGTTCACGTCGCGCACCACCTCGGCCAGGGTCGGCGAGGTGGTGATGAACAGGGGGCGCAGACCGGCGGGCACCTTGCCCTGGCGCACGCTGCCGGTGAGTTTGCCGCCCATTTCGCGCCACATGCCCTCCACGGCCCGCGCGGCAAACCCGGGTGGGTCGGCAAAGGCGACGGGCCACACGCGCTCCCCGCAGGCGGGGGGTACACCCCCTGGAACCCCGCGCGGGATGGGTCGGACAGCTCGGCCCGCAGGGACGCGCGCCAGTCGCCGCACTCGGCTCCCGGTGCCGCCAGTGGCACGCTCCCCTGGCGCTGCACGCCCGCCAGCGGCGGGTCGTACTGGATGCGGGCGACGCCGACGGCAGCATCGGGCACAAAGCCCATGCTGACCGACTTGAAATTGAGCAACAACGCATCGGGTGCGGCGTTGTAGGGGCGCAGGGGCTCCCCGTCAAAGCGCGCCGGATCGTGCTCGGGAACGTCGAACGCCGTGCGGTCCAGCACAATGTCGCCCACAATGACCTGGATGCCCTGGCCTTGAAGGCGCCGCAGCATCAGCCACAGGCGCTCCATGACCAGCGTGGGGTCGCCCTGCCCCTGGATATAAACATCGCCCTTGAGGCTTCCGCCCTGCACCACCCCGTCGATATAGACGGGCGTCTTCCAGGTGTAGGCGGGGCCGAGCTGGTCCAGCGCGGCATAGGTGGTCACCAGCTTCATCACCGAAGCCGGGTTGACCGGCTCCTGTGCCCGATAGGACAGACGCACGGGTGCGCGGGCATCCTGCGCGTCGGCCACATACACCGACAGCGCCTCGCGCGGCAACCTGGCACGGGCCAGGGCGGCGTCCACCTCGGCGGGCCAGGGAGTACCCGGGCTCGCCAGGGCCGTGGCTGCGACGCCGACCAAGACAGAACAAAGCGCATGGCGCAGACGCAGCAGACCGAAAGCAGGGAATGGCATGCCAAGAAGTCTAGCGGCTGACAGCCCTCCAGCCTGTCCATGACCCTGCTCGCACCCAGCCCCCGCAGCAAACCCCCTGTGGAGCGCCGGGCAGCCAGCACAATTTCATCGACGTCTGCGGATGCCACTGCGGGGGCCTGCGGGAAGTCTGGCGATAATGCCCGCTCGCCCCATCCGACCGCTTCATGAACCTGCTTGCTTTCGACACCAGCACCGACACCCTGTCCATCGCCGTGCAGCGCGGCGATGCCGTGTGGGAGCACAGCGGACCTGGCGGCGCACAGGCCTCGGCCACGCTGATTGCCGCCCTGTTCAGCTTGCTGGAGCAGGCTGCGCTGAACCTGGCACAGATGGACGCGCTGGTGTTCGGGCGCGGGCCGGGCTCATTCACCGGGCTGCGCACGGCTTGCGCCGTGGCCCAGGGCCTGGCCTTCGGGGCCAACGCAGGGCGCGGCATTCCGGTGCTCCCCATTGACACACTGGCCGCCGTGGCCGAACAGG
>DMZZ01000020.1:0-1171 GCA_003484805.1 Comamonadaceae bacterium
CACTGCGGCGCCAGAACGTCCAGCACGACGGGCGGGTGCACGTTGTGCGCGGCGGCATCGGCGCACCATGCGCGGATCGAGTCGAAGTGTTCGGCCTGCGCGTCGCTGGGCTGCCAGGTCCAGCCCGGCAGGGCGGCGGCAAACCAGGCCACATGCTGCCCGGTGCCGCAGGTGTAGTGTTTCACTCTGATTGGTACTTTCAGCGAGTGACCAAGGGGCCGACTGCTAGGCGCAGGGGCGCAGGCATAACGGGTTACGTCAAGCGCCTGCAACAACGCAGATGGCCCCTTGGTCACTCGCCCGGAGGGAGCCCCGAAAAAGGGTCCACGGCGTCGTTGCAGCGCTTGACAAGGGCGCGGCCATTGCCAGCGCGCTGTGCGCCTAGCCGTGCACCCTTTTTCGGGGCTCTGAAAATACCAATCAGAGTGAAACACTACACGAGCCACCTCCAGCGCGCGGCCGGTGGCGGGCAGCAGGGTGCGCAGCACCTCCAGGATGGGCTGGCGGTTGCGTTCGGCGGCCGGGCTGTGCAACGGGTTGGACATAAAAAATGGCTCCAGCGCAGGTGCAGTAAGCGCTGCAAGCTATCAAATCAATAGTTTNNTCCGCACCGCATTTGCCTAAAAAAGAGGCGGTGCAGTGATTCTTCAGGCAAATCAAGGACTTGGCGTGGCCATACAAGGCTTGTCCGGATTTATCCACAGCATTGTCCAGCGGGTGCCGGGATAAGTGCCGTGCCCCGTGCAATACCTTGCATAAAAAACGGGCAATCTGCCGCAGGGCCTTATCAATCAAGCACTTGGAAGGCCCATACAAGGCTTGTCCCGAGTTGTCCACATGATTGTCCAGTGCGGACAGGGATAACCCTGGGTAGGTTCAGGCGACCGTCACACCCTTCCAGAAGGCCACCCGGCCGCGCACGGCTTCGGCCTCGGGCTTGGGGTCGGCGTAGGTCCAGGCAGCCTCGGGATTGAGTTCGCCGTTGACCAGCAGAGAGAAATAGGTGGCCTGGCCCTTCCAGGGGCACATGGTCTTGTGGTTGCTGAAGGTGACGAACTCCCGCTTGAGTGCGCTCTCGGGGAAGTAGTGGTTGCCTTCCACCAGCACGGTGTCGTCACTCTCGGCCACGACCACGCCGTTCCAGATGGCTTTCATGGAGGGTTCCTTTTTT
>DMZZ01000020.1:1195-3608 GCA_003484805.1 Comamonadaceae bacterium
CGACGCGCCTGCATGCGCAGCCGCGTCGGGCCGGGCAAGGCGCGCTCGGGCACGGAGTGCAGCGGATCGCCGGGGTAGCAGATGGTGCGCACGCCGTCCTGGTCAAAGGCCTCGGGCAGGATCACCGGCGGGCGCTGGCTGCGGGCGGCCGCGAGCACGCCGTGCGCATCGGCGTGGCGCGCCAGGTGCGCCAGGCTCATGATCTGCGGGGGGGCGAGGTCGATGCGCCCATCGCGGTACTGTTCCAGCGCCGCGCGCGGCGCCAGCCACAGGCTGTCGGTGGTCTCCTCGTCGTCGTGCAGGGCGGTCTGGTCCGGTGGGGCGAGGGCCACGAAAAAGCGGGTGTCAAAGCGCCGCGTGCCCACGCTGGGCGCCAGCGGCGTGATCCAGCGCGACCAGGGCGCGAGGTGGCGCGTGCGCAGGCGCAGTTGCAACGCGGCCAGCATCTCGGCAAAGGGCATGCCTTCGCGCAGCATGGCGCGCGCGCGGGGGGCGTCCAGGGGCTGGCCCGCCTGTGCGGGTTCGGCCAGCAGCAGGCCGCATTCCTCCAGCGCCTCGCGCAGCGCTGCAATGTGCAGTCCCGCGGCGGTGGCGGCGTCGGTGCCGCTCTCGCCCAGGGCGGTGTGCAAGTGGGCTGCGGGCTGGTCGAGCAAGGCTGCGCTGGCGGGCTCGCGGTCGGCGTCGTCGAGCTTGCCGCCCGGAAACACGTACATCCCCGCCATGTTGGCCATCTGGGCATGGCGGCGCTGCAGCAGCACCTCCAGGCCGGTGGGCGCGTCGCGCAGCAGGACCACGGTGGCGGCGTCGCGCGGTGTTTCTGGAGGGGCGGGGGTGGCTGGCTGCATGGCGGTTCTTGGGAGGGGGTCGAGGGGCGTAGTCACGCACTGTACTGGCACGTATCTGTTTGTAGCGTAAAGTTCTGCGCGCAGGCGTGCCGCCAGTCCGGTGCGCGACGGATCTCTTCAAGCGCGACGGATCTTTTCAATTATCGACAACAGGAGTGGATGCACCATGAGCATGGATTTCAAGGGCCGCGTGGCCATCGTGACGGGTGCCGGCGGCGGCCTGGGCCGCCAGCATGCGCTGGCGCTCGCCAAACGCGGCGCCAGGGTGCTGGTGAACGACCTGGGCGGTGCGGTGGACGGCAGTGGCGGTTCGGTGTCGGCGGCGCAGGCCGTGGTCGATGAAATCCGCGCCGCCGGCGGCGAGGCACTGGCCAATGGTGCTTCGGTCACCGACTTTGCGGCGGTCGAAGCCATGGTGCAGCAGGCCATCGACGCCTGGGGCCGTGTGGACATCCTGGTCAACAACGCCGGCATCCTGCGCGACAAGTCGTTTGCCAAGATGGACATGGCGGACTTCCGCCTCGTGGTGGATGTGCACCTCATGGGCGCTGCCAACTGCTGCAAGGCCGTGTGGCCGCACATGGTGGCGCAAAGCTATGGCCGTATCGTGATGACGACCTCGTCCACCGGCCTGTATGGCAACTTCGGCCAGAGCAACTACGGTGCGGCCAAGCTGGCGCAGGTGGGCCTGATGCAGACGCTGGCCATCGAGGGCGCGAAGTACCACATCCACGTCAACGCCCTGGCGCCCACGGCGGCCACGCGCATGACCGAATCGCTGTTTCCGCCGCAAATTCTCGATGCCCTCAAGCCCGAGGCCGTGGTGCCCGCCATGCTGGTGCTGGCGCACGAGAGCGCGCCCACGCGCACCATCCTGTGCGCCGGTGGCGGCTCGTTCGAGGCGGCGCACATCACGCTGACGCAGGGCGTGCACATCGGCCTGGGCGACGACGCGCCCGAGCAGCTCGCTGCGCGTCTGGCCGAGGTGACTGACCGCACGGGCGAGCAGGTGCCGCAGAGCGGCGCGGCCCAGGGCACCATCGAGGTGCAGAAGGCCATGGCGGCGCGCGCCTGAGCGGCGGTGGCATGACCTGACACGGGGCAGGCTTGCGCGGGTCATGCTAAGTTCCGGGCCGAAGAAAAGAAACGGTACCGAACCATGAGCACTTTGCAGGAAAAAATCAGCGCCCAGGCCCCTGAGCGCCTGGCGGGCATCCGCCGCGGCATCGAGAAAGAGGGTCTGCGCGTCCTGCCTTCGGGCGCGCTGGCCCTCACGCCGCACCCGCTGGCGCTGGGCTCGGCCCTCACGCACCCCCACATCACCACCGACTACAGCGAGTCGCAGATCGAGCTCATCACCGGCGCGCACCTGGCGCCGCAGGACTGCCTGGACGAGCTCACCGAAGTCCACCAGTTTGTGTACCAGGTGCTGCGGGCACAGGGCGACGAAATGCTCTGGGTCTCCAGCATGCCCTGCGGCCTGCCCACGGACGAAACCATTCCGCTGGCGCGCTACGGCGGCTCCAACATAGGCCGTGCCAAGAGCGTCTACCGCATGGGCCTGGGCC
>DMZZ01000047.1:0-2842 GCA_003484805.1 Comamonadaceae bacterium
GCGGTGGCCGTGCGTTCTGTACTCAGGGACGGGCTCGAACACCCCAGCCGCTACCAAACTGCACGGGCCGGTCTCGCTGCCAAAAAGGCCGTCAAACATTATCGCGATGGTCGGATGGAAGATACAAGGTGCTGCGCACCTTCCCCCCGCTCTCGCTGCGCTACGCGCTGCGGGCAGGAGGAGCGCTTGCTCAGCGCGGCGGGGCGGCCCTTGCGCGGCGGCCTTGGCCTGGGGCGCGCCAGTTTCATACGTCGCGGGTGCCGCGTTCGCGGAATGGATAACTGATATGCCCGAAACATCACCGCTCCCCGCCAGCATCGGAAAATACCGCATCGAGCGTGAGATTGGTCGCGGCGCCAGCGGCGTGGTGTACCTGGGGCTTGACGGCTTTCGGGGTCGGCGCGTGGCCATCAAGCAGATGCATGCGCACCTGCTGGCCGACCCGGTGCAGGCCCAGCGCTACCGCCGTTTGCTGCGCAACGAGGCCGCGCTGGCCGGGCGCCTGCGCCACCCGCACATCGTGCGCCTGCTCGACGTCGACGAAGAGGCCACGCCGCCCTATCTGGTGCTCGAATACGTGCAGGGCCGCCCGCTGTCCGACTTTGCCAGCGCCGATAACCTGCTGCCCGTGGCCCAGGTGCTCGACATCGCCTTCAAGTGCTGCCACGCGCTGGAACACGCCCAGCGCCAGGGCCTGGTGCACCGCGACATCAAGCCCGCCAACATTTTGTTGACGGACGACGGCGAGGTGAAACTGGTGGATTTTGGCGCCGCCCTGGNNCTGGCCGTGCGCAGCGAGGCCACGCAGCTTGCCGGCCTGGTGGGATCGCCCTCGTACATGTCGCCCGAGCAGGCGCGCGAGGAGCCGCTCACGCACCACAGCGACATGTTCTCGCTCGCCGTGGTGGTGTACGAGCTGCTCACCAGCCGCCGCCCGTTCGATGGCGATACCGACTTCGCCACGCTCTACCGTATCGGCCACGACGAACCCGTGCCGCCCAGCCTGCTGCGGGCCGCCTTGCCCGAGGCGCTGGACCGCTGGCTGCTACGCGCGCTGGCCAAGCCTGCCGCAGAGCGCTACCCCACGTGGACGGACTGGAGCGACGCCCTCATGGTGCTGAACCAGAGCCTGCCGCGCCAGCGCTCGCAGGACACCGAGACCGAGCGCTTCGCCCGGCTGCGTGCGCTGCCGTTTTTTGCTGATTTCCACGACGTGGTGCTGTGGGAGCTGATGCGCCTGGGCAAATGGCGCCGCCTGGAGCGTGGCACGGTGCTGATGCGCGAGAACACGCCGGGCGACTCGTTCTGCATCCTCATCGAGGGCCAGGTGGCCGTGAGCCGCCAGAGCTGGCATTTGAGCACCCTGGGCCCCGGCGTCACGCTGGGCGAAATGACCTACCTGCGCCCCGACACCAAGACCCGTACCGCCACCGCCGTGGCCGAAACCGACGTGCTGGTGCTCAAGATCCGCAACCCCGCGCTGCGCGAGGCCTCGGAAGACCTGCAGTCGTGCTTCGACAAGGCCTTCATCAAGCTGCTGGTGGGCCGCCTGATCGCCACCAACGAGCAACTGGCCGAGTGGGAGCTGGTGGCCGAGCCGCCCCGGCCCTGATTTTTGCTATAAAAAGCATAGCTATTGGCGCTTATATACAGGGGGCTGGAGGCTGATTTTGCTCCAATTCAGCCAAAAAACCGGTAGCACACCACGATGGCCGCCACCACGCCCGCCAGCTCGGCCAGCAGCGCGCAGGCCACGGCATGGCGGGCGCGCTGCACGCCCACGGCGCCGAAGTACACCGCCAGCACGTAGAACGTGGTCTCGGTGCTGCCCTGGATGGTGGCGGCGGCCAGCGCGGCGAAGCTGTCCACGCCCTGGGTCTGCATGGTCTCGATCAGCATGGCGCGCGCGGCGCTGCCCGAGAAGGGCTTGACCAGGGCCGTGGGCAACGCCTCGACAAAGCGCGCATCGGTGCCCAGCGCCTCCACGCACCAGCGGATGGCGTTGAGCGCATAGCCCAGCGCGCCCGAGGCGCGGAACACACCCACCGCGCACAGCATGGCCACCAGGTAGGGCAGCAGGCCCTTGGCCACGTCGAAGCCTTCCCTGGCGCCTTCGATGAAGGCCTCGTACACCGGCACCTTGCGCCAGGCCCCCAGGCCGACGAACAGCAGCACCAGTGCGAACAGTGTGAGGTTGCCCAGCAGCGACGACAGCTGCGCCAGCGCCGCAGCGCTCAGCGTGGCCAGCAGCGCCATGAAGCCGGCCAGCAGCAGCGCCACCGGCAGCAGGTAGGCCAGTACCACCGGGCTCAATAGCGGCAGCCGCTGCACCAGCGCCACGCTCAGCAGCCCCACCAGCGTGGAGGCCGAGGTGGCCAGCAGGATGGGCAGGAACACCAGCGTCGGGTCCGGCGCGCCCTGCTGCATGCGGTACATGAAGATGGTGACCGGCAGCAGCGTGAGCGACGAGGCGTTGAGCACCAGGAACAGGATCTGCGCGTTGGTGGCGGTGTCGGGCCGGGGATTCAGCGTCTGCAGCGCGTGCATGGCCTTGAGGCCCATGGGCGTGGCACCTCGGGCATGAGCCGGGCGAACAGCGGCGCCAGCCAGCGCGCCAGTGCATCCACGATGCCCGCCTTTTCGGCGATGCGCAGGAAGCCCAGCCACAGCGTCAGCGTGCCGAACAGCAACACCATGACCTCGACGGACAGCCTGGCCATGCTGAACAGCGCCTCCACCATGGCGGCGAAAATCTGGGCATTGCCGCCGATCAGCCACTGGCTGAGCGCGGCCAGGGCGGCGGTGAGGAAGAAACCAAGCCACAGGGTGTTGAGCATCGGGA
>DMZZ01000190.1:0-2774 GCA_003484805.1 Comamonadaceae bacterium
GGCACAATTTGCAGATTCCCGTTCACGACCGAGTGCCTGTTTCCATGACCACCGATCCCCTTCTTTCGATTGCTCCGCGCGACAAGGCCGAAATCCTGGCCCAGGCGTTGCCCTACATCCGCAAGTTCCATGGCAAGACCATGGTGATCAAGTACGGTGGCAATGCCATGACCGACCCGGCGCTGCAGCAGGATTTTGCCGAGGACGTGGTGCTGCTCAAGCTGGTGGGCATGAACCCGGTGGTGGTGCACGGCGGCGGGCCGCAGATCGAGGCGGCCCTGGGACGTCTGGGCAAGAAGGGTGAGTTCATCCAGGGCATGCGCGTGACCGATGCGGAAACCATGGAAGTGGTCGAGTGGGTGCTGGCCGGCGAGGTGCAGCAGGACATCGTGGGCCTGATCAACCAGGCCGGCGGCAAGGCCGTGGGCCTGACCGGGCGCGATGGCGGNNGACATCGTGTCCATCGACCCGAGCGTGGTCAAGGCGCTGCAGGACGATGCCTTCATCCCCGTCATCAGCCCCATCGGCTTTGGCGAGAACAACGAGAGCTACAACATCAATGCCGATGTGGTCGCCAGCAAGCTGGCCGAGGTGCTCAAGGCCGAGAAGCTCATGCTGCTGACCAACACCCCCGGTGTGCTGGACAAGGCGGGCAACCTGCTGACCGACCTGACGGCGCGCCGCATCGACGAGCTGTTCGCCGATGGCACGATCTCGGGCGGCATGCTACCCAAGATTGCGGGCGCGCTCGATGCCGCCAAGGCGGGCGTGAACGCCGTGCACATCATCGACGGCCGTGTGCCGCATGCCATGCTGCTGGAAATTCTGACCGATCAGGCCTATGGCACGATGATTCGTAGCCATTGAGATGAACACCCCCCTTGTCTTCGGCGCCCCCTCTCCCCCGACCCCTCCCCCGCGAGGGGGGAGGGGAGGGGTTGCCCCTTCTCTCGCGGGAGAGGAGCGGGGAAGGTGTTGCTCCCCTCGCCCCTCGCGGGGGAGGGGTCGGGGGAGAGGGGGGCGCCGCCAGCGCGGCGCGGCGGCCCTTGCGCGGCGGTCGCTGGCTTGGGCAGCGCCCAATGCATGGGGCTGTGTCTGGAATCGGTTGATTGAACGCTGAGAGTGATTTATGCGCCTCCTACTCGTCGAAGATGACATCATGGTGGCCAGCGGCATCAAGCTGGGTCTGGCCGATGCCGGTTATGCCGTGGACTGGGTGGGCAGCGGCGAGCGTGCCGAGGAGGTTCTGCAGCGCGAAACGTTCGACGTTGCCATTGTCGATATCGGCCTGCCAGGCATGGACGGGCTGGAGCTCACGCGCCGGTTGCGCCGCCCCGGGATGACCAGCCATGACATGCCGGTGCTGATCCTGACGGCCCGCGACGCCCTGCACGACCGGGTGCAGGGGCTGGACCTGGGCGCGGACGACTACATGGTCAAGCCGTTCGAGTTGCCCGAGTTGCTCGCGCGCCTGCGGGCACTGCTGCGGCGCTCGCAGGCTGCCACCACGGCGGTGCTGAGCTTCGGGCCGCTGGAGCTCGACACGGCCAACCGCCGCGTCGGCATCCGCCAGGAGGCCGATGGCAGCCTGCAGCCCATCGAGCTGGGTCCGCGCGAGTGGACGGTGCTCGAATACCTGCTCATTCACGCCCCCAAGCCTGCCAGCAAGGACAAGCTGTTGCAGGCGCTGACCGGCTGGGACAAGGAAATCACGCCCAACGCCGTCGAGGTCTATGTGTCGCGCCTGCGCGGCAAGCTCGAACCCCATGGCGTGGGCTTGCGCTCCATTCGGGGGTTCGGCTACCGCCTGGAACTCCAGCAAAGCTGAGGCGTGCCGATGGCCCTGCAGCGCCCCCGCCTGCGCGCCATGACGTCCGACCTGCGCAACCGCCTGCTGCTGTTGCTGGTGCTGCCGCTGTGTGTGCTGGCGCTGCTGGGGGTGTGGATGGACTACCGTTCGGCCGATGAGGCCGCCGCGCGGCATGACCAGCGGCTGCTGCGCCTGCTGCCCGCGCTGGCCGACTCGGTGCTGGCCCCGGGCGCCGATGAAGGCGACCCCCCGGTCTGGCTGCTGGCCCCGCCAGTGGAAGATTTTTTGCGCCACAACCCCGGCTTCTCCGGCTTCAGCGTGCGCGATGTGTCGGGCCGGTTGCTGCTCGGCGACGACTGGGTGCACGGGGCGATTCCCGCCACCCAGGAGCCCGAGTTTCACAGCGTTGAAGCGGGTGGCGTCACGTACCGGGTGGCCGTGCAGCGCGGGCGCACCGGGGCCGGCGAGATGGTCGTGGCGCTGGCCGATGGCTCGGACCCGCGCCAGCAATGGGCGCAGCACCTGCTGCTGCGGGTCTTGCTGCCCAATCTGGTGCTGGTGGTGGCGGCGGCGCTGGCCATCCACTGGGCGGTGGGACGGGCCTTCAAGCCGCTGATTGACCTGGCGGCCACGGTGGAGAGACGCTCGCCTCGGGATCTCAGCGCCATTGACGAGGCCGCATCGCCCGCCGAGGTGCGGCCCCTGGTGCGCTCTCTCAACCGCCTGTTTACCCTGGTGAATGCCCAGGCCGAGAGCCAGCGCCGGTTTGTGGCCGATGCGGCGCACCAGTTGCGCACGCCCCTGGCGGGCTTGCAAGCCCAGGTGGAGGCCTGGGCCCTTCTGGCACGTTCGGGCGTGAAGGCAGCAGAGCATCCGCAAAACGGAGTGCAAAAACAGCCTCAAAGTCATGATGGTAAATCGCTAGGAGCTATTACATTAGGAGCATCCGAAATCGAGAAACTGC
>DMZZ01000190.1:2824-3297 GCA_003484805.1 Comamonadaceae bacterium
GGACCTTCAGGACCTGTGCGAGAACTTGCTGGAGATGTACCTCGATGCCTCCACCGGCAAGGGCATCGACCTGGGCCTGGAAGCGCAGCCGGTGCATGTTTCGGGCCATGGCTGGTTGCTGCGCGAGCTGCTGTCNNAACCTGGTGGACAACGCCATCAAATACACGCAGGCCGGTGGCAGTGTCACCATCCGGTGCGGCACCCGGCTGAGGTCTGCGGAGGGTGCCGGTGCGTTCCTCCAGGTGGAGGACGATGGCCCCGGGGTACCGCCCGCTGAGCGGGCGCGCGTGCTGCAGCGTTTCTATCGGGTGCCCGGCACCGAGGGCGAGGGCACGGGCCTGGGTCTGCCCATTGCCGATGAAATTGCCCGCGCCCACGGTGCCACGCTCGTGCTGGACGTGGGCCCCAGCGGTCGGGGGCTGCGGGTCACCTTGGTGTTCTGACCAGGGGATGGCCTGTATAACTCCCTGCGG
>DMZZ01000101.1:0-404 GCA_003484805.1 Comamonadaceae bacterium
TGGCGTGCGGGTCGAAGTCACCACCGTGGGATCGGACGACATCCTGCGCAGCAAGCTGACCGACCTGAAAGGCCCGGTGTACGACGTTGTGGCGGCCAACACGGTGGAGATATCCCAGTTCGTCGCTCAGCAGCAACTGGTTCCCCTGTCCTTGGGCGACATTCCCAATGTCACCCGCCAATTGCCGCGTTTCAGGCAGCTCGATGCGATTGCGGGCATTGCCCACCAGGGGCGGGTGTACGCCGTGCCCTACACCTATTCGGAAATGGGCCTGATCTATGACCGCAAGGCATTCGGGACACCCCCCGAATCGCTGGAGGTGCTTTGGGATCCGCGCTGGCGAGGGCGGGTGCTGGCGTTCGATGGCAGCAGCCACGGCTTTTCGCTGGCGTCCATGCACCTGG